>JBLFXU010000238.1:0-5365 GCA_047609575.1 Bacteroidia bacterium
ACCGTTTAGCAGCATACCCATACCTGTATTGCGTACCAATAAGTCGTAGGTCCACAGGCAAATCAATGCGGTGCCGGCACAGGCAATAAGAAATTTCAGTTGCGCTGGAATAACCCAGTGATACATGGGTACCGCGAACAGCAGGAGTGCCGGCTGGTGCAGGATATATACCCAGTATGCCGAGTCGCTCAGGTAGCGTATGCGCGGGTTGTAGCCACTGAAATAGCGGCTGAACAGCCCTGTGAGCCCGGCGACATAAAAAGCGACAGACAAGCCATTGCCTAATGCCAGCACCGGATGAAGCATTGAAAAGAGAGGTGATTGGCGGTCACCCTGTGTGAAGAATGCCGCCAGCGCAATGGCGAAAAAGGCGGTGGCGATAACGAGATAGTGCCAGCAGCGCCGTTCCAACGTAGCCAATGATGCTTGTCGGTACCACAGCCCCCAGCCCGCCCAGAAACACAGGGCGAAGAAGGCAATGCCCATGCCATAGGGCGCGAAGACGATCCCGCCACCGATACGACCAAAATAGGTTGATAGGGCCATGCAGCCCGCGGTGATCCCTAGTGCGCCGATTACCAGTGGTCCGCCGGCGTCAACGCCCGCAAAGAACTGTCCGAGTTGGGATCTGAATGTCGATGGGAGTCGCTCCCAGATCCACACTACCGCGACAGTACCCGCAAGAATGTACATCAGGTAATAGAGGAACCACAGATGGTGAGTGTTGTTGTACAGCAGATGAGGGTAGGGCACGTGGGAACTATCCAAACCCAGGGCGCCTGTGGCGAGCAACTGTGACGCACTAATCCATTGTAGCGACAGTACGAGCGCAAGCGGCGGCAGCAGGATGACAAAGGGCAGAACGATGCGCTTGAATCGGTTTTCCAGCATGCCGAATATTGCGTAACGTTGGTACAGCAGAGCGGTGAAAAAGCCGGACAGGAAAAAGAAAACGGGCATGCGAAATGTGTTGATAAAAATCAACAGCCCGTCCATCACGGGCGATGACATTGGGTCGCGGTAATAATCAAACGCCACATTCATGGTCATGTACATCTGGGCGCCGTGCAGAACAATTCCCAGTAACATCATGCTGGCGCGCAGAAAGTCTAGCCCGTGCAGTCGCTGTGTGCCGCTCAATGTCTGCGCTCTCTGTTCCTTGCCATATTAGCTGATCCTACGCGATGCCTGCCGCAGCATAAAGCGGGCCGCTGGTTCCTGCGAAATTACACTCAAATGTTGTAGCGCTGCCCTTAGCCATTGCTTAGGTCGATTCGCGCGCGGCTGCCAGATACAGTGTCAGCAGACCTCCGCAGATAACCAGTACGCTGCCCGCTAAGCTCCAGCCATCAGGGACCTGGTCCCAGAACAACCAGCCCCACAGGCCGGCCAGTACTACGGCAAAATAGTTGATCGGCGCAATGACCGCCGTGGGAGCCATGCCGTAGGCAACGGTATACAACTCCAGCGTCCAGTAGATCGCCGCGCCAACATACAGCATCGCCAGCCAGTCCAGTGTGGTTAGTCCCTGGTAGTCGCCAATGCTGAAGGGCGCAACACAGGCCAGGGACAGTACCGCGTAGTAGAATAGGATGCGTGCCGTGGGTTCTGTCGCGGCCAGTTTACGCGTTGCCACCATGGAGATAGCCAGTGTTAGCGCAGACACGAGTCCTCCCGCGTGCCACAGGCTAAGTCCGCTGGGGCTTGGTCTGAGAATAATTACGATACCGGCGAAGCCAATTATGAGCGGAATCCAGGCCGTGCCAGTGACTTTTTCGCGCATCCAGATCCACAACACCATAGGCACCAGCAATGGTGCGCTCTGGCGCAGCAGCATCGCGTCGACCATGGGAATGCTCTTGACCGAGGCGAAAAACAGGTAGAACCCCGTCACACCTGCAACCCCGCGCAGCAGGTGTAGGCCGGGGTGTTCCGTGCGCAGGTCTTTGAGTCCTGCGCGCAGGATGCGTGGTAGGCAAAGCAGGGTGCACACCACGTACTGAATCGTCACGATGGCTTCGGTGGTGGCATTGCCGGAGGCGTACTTGGTGGCAGCAACGGCGGTGCTGGCAAGGCCAACCATTACCAGGGAAAGGGAAATAGCGTGGCGAATGTCCTGCCGCTGGTCTGTCATAAAGATGCCCGGGAAAAGGTCATTGTAAGTGAGCTGCAGATAAAGGGGGAGGGTGTATGGCGTCTGGCGTATCTTTGCCCTGGTCCCTTGGGCATAATACTCGTCTCATCCAAGTCCCCCGACGGCAGTGCACAACTGAATGTACCACCAATATTTCGGACTGACCGAAGCACCCTTTTCCATCGCGGTAAATCCCCGCTATCTCTTTATGAGCCCGCGGCATCGCGACGCGCTGGCGCACCTGTTGTATGGCGTTGGCGCGGGTGGTGGCTTCATCCTGTTGACTGGCGAGGTGGGTACCGGCAAGACCACCATCAACCGTTGTTTGCTGGAACAACTGCCGCAGGACACAGACATTGCCATTATTCTTACTCCGGCACTGGATGCCAAGGAGTTACTGGCCAGCGCCTGCGATGAACTGGGTATTAGCTACGACGGCGCCACTCCCACACTGAAAACCCTCACCGATCAGCTGCACCGTTACCTGCTGGAGAATCACCAGCGGGGCCGAAAAACCGTGCTACTTATCGATGAGGCACAGCACCTGGATTTTGAGGTGCTGGAGCAGATCAGGCTGCTGACCAACCTTGAGACCAATAGCGAGAAGCTGCTACAGATTATTTTGATCGGTCAGCCGGAGCTCGCCGAACAGCTGGCGCGCCCTGAGCTTCGTCAGTTAAACCAACGCATCACGGCCAGGTATAACCTGGAGTCCCTAAATGCTGAGGAAACGGCCGCCTATATCAGGCACCGCTTGCAAGTGGCCGGTATGAGTCCCGACCGGGAGATTTTTCCAGCGCGTGTAGTCCGAGGAATTTATCGCACGACCCGCGGTATTCCAAGGCTGATTAACGTGCTGTGTGACCGTATGTTGCTGGGTGCTTATGGTCGCAATAAAGGCCGGATTGATATGGCCATGTTGCGTCAGGCTGTACGCGAGGTCATGGGTGAGACAGGCAGTGCCAACAGAGGTCGCCAGTACGTGGCAGTTGTCTGCGCGTGTCTGCTTGTGGTGTTGGCTGCGGTGGCAGTCTGGCGCTTGCTGCCAGCCGTGCAACAAGTCTCTGTCACGACTACCGCGCCTGCGCGCCCCGGGGTCTTCCCTGCCAATACTCGGCCACCAATGGCTGAGTCCATCCAGACCGAGGCAGCAGTAGTTGCGCGGATGGATGAAGCGGCGTCGATTGCTCAGATTGCACCGACCCCCGTTGAGCAGGCTGCTATGGCTGAGCTTCCATTAGCGCCAGTAACCACTCCCAGTGCACTGCAGGCCACCGATCAGGGAATGCGTATTCTGTGGTCGCTTACTGCCAGTGGCACGGCGCCGGCGCAACTGTGCCCGCGCACAGCCTACAACGGCTTTGCCTGTGTCCAGGGGCAAGCCAACACCTGGGATGACTTGTCCTTCTATAATCGCCCGCTGGCACTGCAGATGGTGACACCAGAGCGTTTTGCCGCAGAGGTGCTGCTCCTGTCGATTGATGGCGTCCAGGCAAGGGTGTGGCGTGAGGATGGTGTCCAGCTATTGCCTCTGGCAGAACTGGCGAATGGCTGGACCGGAGGCTATCGCTACCTTTGGTATGTCCCACGTGGTTTTACCCAGCCGCTGGTCCCTGGCGATGACAGTGCCACGGTGGCTGAAGTTGCGAGCCTTTTCGCTTGGCTCGATGATATGGAGCCACCGCTGACCGAAACAATTTTTAATGAACTGCTCGAGACGCGAGTGCGCCTGTTTCAGCGAGAACAGGGTTTGATCGAGGATGGCATTGTTGGACGCCAGACCTTGTTAAAGCTTAACAGTGCACTGGGGTTGGATGTCACCTCACAAGCTGCCGAAGAAAAACTGACAGCGACATTACGCGCTGGGGAATCAGAATGAAAAAAGTAGTGCGAGTGGCGGAGTGTAAGCCGTGTCGCTGATTCTGGAAGCCTTGAACCGTTCGCGTCAGGATGCGGATGTCATACCCGGGCTTGGCTCGGAGCACTTTGCTGACAGCCCTTCGGCTGTGCGACGTTATGGGCCATGGATTGGTTTGCTACTGGCTGTACTGATTATTGTCTGGCTGTTGTTTGCGGGTGACGGGAAATTGAGTGTCCAGGAATCAAGTGAGGAGGTCGTAATGGCCCCGGTCGCTCAGCTGTCAAAGAGCACCAGCGCAGCCGCCGGTTCTGCAGACCCTGAGTTGAAGTCTCGCGCCAACACTGCAGGTAAAAACACACCTGCTGAAAAACCGGTGCCCAAGTCGCCGGCAACTGCAGCGCAAGTTAAGTCTATGCCTGTGAAAAAACCGGCGGTGCAGCCCGCTGGCGTCACCAAAAATCAGCAAGCGCAGCAGGTTGCGCCCGTTTTTAAACCCAAGTCTTCGAAAGCTGCTGGCCCGTCAACGGCAGACCAGGCTGCGCTGGAAGCATTGTACGCGCGAAGTCGGCAGGCAACGCAGAAAAAGCCTCAGGCAAGCGCGCCGGCAGATCAGCCTGCCAAACCGGTGCCGCAAGCAACTGCGAAAGCCAGGACCAAGGCGAATCCAGCAGCGCCTGCTGCTGCACCTCAATCACAGCAAGGATCCCTGGACGTTGAGGCCGTTTTGCGTATTGCGGAACAGGAAGCGGCAAACGCCAAGCTGGAGAATCATTCGGCCCCTTTTCTGGTGCGGCTGTCACAGCAGGTCAAAAATGATATTCCCAGTGTCATGTACCAGCGGCATGATTATTCGTCCAATCGTGGCCAGTCCAAAGTCACGCTGAACGGGAAAACTCTGCGCGTTGGGGGAGCCCCCACTAGCGGCATGCGTGTCGATGAGATTTTGGAAGATTCAGTAGTGCTGACCTATCGCGGGACACAGTTCCGATTGCGGGCCCTGAACAGTTGGGTAAATCTGTAGATGGGTAGTAGGGGGTAGATTAGATTAGGTTAGGTTAGGGTGCACGCCCTATTGCAGACTTGGGTCCAGCATGCGCTGCATGCCATAGCACAGCGCTGATACCAGACTTTCAGCCATTGGTTTATTTCAACTCTAAATAGTCCCGCGCAATTTCAAATATCTGTGGTTGTCTCAGATACGGGGGAATCAAGCCTTGTCCCTCGCTGTTACTTAGCAGTGGCACTGTCGCGCCGGTGTGCTCTTCCATCAAAAATGTGCTGGTGGCGTAGTTGACTGCCATGTGGCCGCCCTCCGGCGTTATGACGCGAGCCACCATGCCCGGCGAATAGACCGGAATCGGATAGGCGGA
>JBLFXU010000239.1:0-5351 GCA_047609575.1 Bacteroidia bacterium
GAAGTGCATTTAAAGAATAAATCCCCAACCACTAAAGCTAGTATGAGCACCTTTGGCTCAGCGGATGACTGGTCAAATCCAGGCGCTGGCATTTACTACCAGACAAGCACTGGATTGCCTTGGGCGATGGTGGTGAGTGCTGAGTGGATCCACCCCGGAGAGGCGCGTGACCTCGTTCAGACCTATCCGAAGTTCGAAGATTATGTAACCAGTGGCGGTGCCAGCAACACCGACTGGTATAAGCCAGAAAATGCTGTTATCAGCAACTTGTATCAGGATTGACCCATAATGACATTCAGTACATACCTGAGACGAACGATGTTCTGTGTTGCCGTTGCGATGCTATTAGGAGGCTGTATTGGCAGTCCTTTTCCAGCGGGCGCGGTTGCTGAACTTTATAAATGGGATGATCTGGAGTCGCCGGTCGCTGCGCGCGTTGGTCTGTCTTCGGCAGGGCTCAATGACTACTTTGATGGAGACTTTATTTTCTTAGACCTGCTCCAGGAGCAGTCTGTGTCTAACGAAGAATTGTCTGCTCCATGGCTACTTCGAGCTTGTTATGAGGATGTGTGTTATTCCGCTGTATTGTTTGCCGATCTCTTCGAGTTGAATAGTGAACAAATGATCAGCGGTTATGCTTCCTTGACAGCGATATCCACGGCAATGGCCAATCAGGTACGGGGTCTTCCCGCCGGTCAAGTACGTGCGGCTTTGGACAGTCTTGCGTCCCAAGTGCTGGCCGACGGCGACGACGACTACGCGTTTTTTCTCGCACTTGATCCCACGCGTAGAATCGCTGACAGGGAAAAGTTAGTTTCGATAGAATTCTTTTTCGAATCACAGGAAATCATCGCGCAGCAGCCTAATGCAACGATTAATGAGCTGTTTGGAAATCCCGAAAAGGCAACCGAAGACCTTTCAGTACCTGACGGCTTTTTGTTCGATGGATCGCAGGTAGTGTCAATAGATGTCGATGTATCTTCGCGCATCGTAGAAGATGCCTATCTTCTGATATGCAGTCAGTTTGACACGACTATTGATGGTTATGACGTCGATTTCGGTGCCTGCCAGCTAAGCACTCTGCTTCGTAATGGCAGCTATAGCGCAGAACTGAGCTTAGCGGATTCAGTGGAAGCGTTACTGGCGGTTATTCTGCCGCTTGAAAACCCGGATGATGCCAGCTACGAGGTGTGGTCGCGCGAGTTGGATGGAGCAAACTTTTTAGTCAGATGAAGACTGTGAGGATGCATTTTGGTTGCCGGTAGCTTAAGGGGCCCGATACCTGACTGGCGATAGCTACATATGATGCACACCTTCGTATTCATTATATTGGCCGCTGCGGCCATAGTTATTTCACACCACTACGAATTGTCACCCTTCTCTGAAAAGCTTCGCTCAATGTTTGGCTATGCGGGTTTGCCATGGCGATCGCTGGTGTCTCCGGAGATGCCGCCCAGGCCACATCTCGATCCCCTTACCGCAGGTTACCGGCGTATATTTTTTGCTCAGAAAAACACTAACCCATTTTGCGGTACACGCTTAATCTGTGAAGAGGTTGATGCTTTGAGCGGAAAACCGGACCTGGCAATCCAATATGGGGCCGCTGCCACTTCGGCCTATGCTGCTGAGTTAGAGAGCGCAGTATTTTGGGCCTACGTTATTATCAATACTGGTAGGCGTTAGACTAAAGCAATTGGTGCGCCATATTGGTGTATGCAAAAAATTACGATTTTTCGGCTTATCACACTCTATTGTTCAAGCGAGAAGTTAGTAAGTTGCCTGCGATGGACCCATGAGCGCTACCGGGCACTCCGTGAAGCAGATCGTGCAAGTGTCGACGCCTTGCTCAAAGGTACCGGTGTCGAAATCATGCTGGCAGCTAGTTCTAGTAGCTGATTGAGAAATTTACACTTTGAGCAAGCAATCTAATAACCGGAAAATATCTACCTGATGGTGGCCATTATCGGCACACTGGCGCTCACGATAGCAGGTGCCCCTTATCTTCTTGAGTATGGATACAGCCCACACACCTTATGCCCACCCTTTACCGTTTGTCGTGATAACATGCGCGCCAATTTATCAACGCAACGGAACCAGCACCATGTCTGAAGAGTACACATCAGTAGAACAGCGCGTTAGTTACGGTATCGGTCGGCAGATGGGCGACCAATTAGCCCAGAACAGTTTTGAAGGCGTCGACCCTGAAGCAGTCGCAAGCGGCGTCAAAGCTGCATTACTAGGCGAGCCTAGCGTAGTTGAAGAAAAATTAATGCGCGCAGCTTTCGAAGAAATAGAAAAGCGTATGCAAGCCGTACAAGAAGAGCAAGCGAAAACGGGCGCAGCCGAAGGGGAAACTTTTCTGGCGGAAAACGCCAGGCGCGATGACATCACGGTTACAGACTCTGGCTTACAGTATGAAGTACTCGCAACAGGTGATGGCGAAAAGCCCTCGCTAAACACGACCGTGCGCACGCACTACCACGGCACTCTAATTGACGGCACGATATTCGATAGTTCTGTTACCCGAGGTGAACCCGCAGAGTTCCCAGTTAGCGGCGTAATCGGCGGCTGGACAGAAGCACTGCAGCTAATGCCCGTGGGCTCCAAGTGGAAGTTGTACGTACCCTATCACCTGGCCTATGGCGAGAATGGTGCCGGTGGCGCAATTGGCCCTTATGCAGCACTAATATTTGAAGTCGAACTACTGGCGATTGTTAGCTGAACAGATTTGCAGAATAGGGGGCAGCCCACGTTTTTGTATTGCGGGCTGACTCGGCTGTTTTGTCTAAAGACAACAAGATCGGTGTTGTCTTTTCTGTGTGCGCCGATTGGCGGTCTGCTATCGAAATTCAGCGAGACGCTCTGCGGTATCGAGTATGTCGGTGTATTCAGTGTCTAACTCTTTCACCAGCGCTTCTTCGATAGCGTGCCCCTGCTGGCTCAATCGGTACAAGTCTTTCATGGCCGCAACCGCAGCGCGAGAATTACCGGCAATCTGTGCAACGCGCGTGGCAACTAGTTCATCCAACTCCGCTTGCCCGGCAACGGAATCATTGACAAGACCGAGTCGCTCGGCTTCGTCTCCTTTAACCACTCGCGCGGTGAATGAAAGCTCCCTGGCTTTACGAATCCCTATGGCCTGAGACAGTGTCTGTGACATGCCCCAGGTGGGACGCAGGCCAAATCTTGTGTGGGTATCACCGAATTTTGCGGTATCGGTGGTATAAATAAAATCACAGTGCAGTGCCAATTCCAGTGCGCCGGTAAAGCAGGCGCCGTGAACCTTGGCTATCACTGGTATCCGGGCGTTGCGAATAGCGGTATAGGCTTGTCTGGCCGGAGCGTCAAATAGATCGCCAATACGGCCATAAGCGGGCTCGATATCCTGCAGTACCCTTAGATCCACACCGGCCGAGAAGGCGCGTCCCTCACCCTGCAGAACAATTGCGCAGACTGAATCATCAGCACTGGCTTGATCCACCAATGCGCCGACCCCGATAAGCATTTCCGGATGTAACGCATTCATGGCTTCGGGCCGATTAAAGCTGATGGTAAGTACGCCATTGTTCAACTCGGTCAACAGTTTTTCAGTATCTGCCTGGTAGCTTTGGCTCATAAGTCTTATCTCTTCCTGATATTTTAGAAAGGGGTACACCGGACAATCTCCGATACCCCGGCACAAAGAAGTCCACTACGAAATTAGACTACCATTCAACACATGTACTGCGATGAGCCAGCAATGGCTTATCGCGCCAAAAAAAACAAAACCATGCCAAATGGCGTGATTATACGGGATGCGTTTATTCACATAGAAAAAGACGCCAACGGTATAAGCGAACCCTCCAGCCAATAGCAGAACAAAGCCAGTCGTCGCAAGGGCCTGGTACAACGGATAAATCACCACCAACAACAACCACCCCATGAGCAGGTAAGTGCCAACGGAAATCCATTTGAACCTTCCGGCGAAGAACACCTTGAAAAAGACGCCTACAACTGCCATTGACCAAACAACAATCAACACCACATTCGCCGTCGGACTTTCTATCATAATGGTTAATAGCGGTGTAGTACTGCCGGCTATCAGCAGGTAGATCGCACAGTGGTCAAAGCGCTTTAGTACTTTTTTTGCTCCCGGGTGAGATATCGCGTGGTATAAAGTCGATGTCAAGAACATCAAATTTAAACTGATGCCATAGACAACAACGCCGGCTTTTTGCCACCCACTGAGCTCTGCGGGCGCGACATTAATCATATAAACCAACGCTGCAAAGGCAACAAAAAAACCAACGCCGTGAGTGAGTGCGTTAGCAAACTCTTCTCGGGGTGAATACGGCGCGATATCAGACATCGATTTTCCCATGAGCCCAATTAGTTGTAGACGACGTAAGAACGCGGGCCTTCCAGTACGCTGATCAAACGAATCTGTGCGCTTGATTCACTTGATCTTTTTAGCGTGTAGGTATTTTATCAACGCGCACCCACTCCACGGTGCGGCTCATAAAACCGACCTTACCCTTTAGGAGCATCCGGTCCGCCTCGGGTAGAGAAATTTCCACGTTCTTGTACTCTCCCAGCTTCTCCGCGTAGATCAGGCCATGCCACAAGCCCTGTTTAGATTTGTCGGCTTGCAGATCTTGCAGTATCTTGCGACCCACGCGATCAGGGAATTTGTCATTACGCTCCACGGTGCCAACACCCTCCTGCAGCCGGATCTCGATCCAGGCGAGGTTTTTGGTGTGTTTCCAGAGGCCTGAAATATCTGCGCTGAAAGCCCATGGCGCGAACAGCAAGGCACAGGCAAAAAGAGCAGGTCGAATAATCATCACAGAGGAATGAATGCGGACTTTATATAGAGGATATGAGGCGGCAGGGAGCCAGTGTTTACCGGTCATGATTTTGGTGTCCTCTTCATTCGCCCTTTCATTCGATAGGCAACATAAAAGGGTAGCAACAGTAGCAGTGTCAATAGAAAGACAATGGTTAAGTCGCGATACTGCAGCAAGATGTTGGAAAACAATTGTTTTATCTGGGTATAACCCGGAGGCACCGGCACCACGTTGTTATCGCGACGGTACTGCTCATAGCGCGCCAACATACGCTGGAAACGCAGCGCTTTTGATGCGGATAAATCTACCGTCTCACCCGGGTCATCCGCAATATTGAACAGGCGCCATTGGCCATCACCAACCGGAAGTTGGTTTACCACCAACTTGAAGTCACCCTGAAATAAAACACCGTGGTCAGTCAATTCGTAACCCACAGCGTCATCGGGGCCATAGACCCGTTCAGCCGCACCCGAGAGCAAGGGCGTGAGGTCGCGACCGGTGATGGCCTGCACTGGTCGGCCCGCG
>JBLFXU010000240.1:0-5333 GCA_047609575.1 Bacteroidia bacterium
GTACACGCAGGCATCAATTCAATCACATCTGCGGATGCTGCATATGAGTAGCAATAACTATATTTGCAAGTGTTGTGGCATACCGAAGCCGAAGAAAAACTGAGCCCGTGATAAATCTTCTACGCTGCGCCTGCAATCACAGAAAAGCGTTCACTGTTTTTTTCTAACCAAACGCTTAATGGTAGCTCGCGCATACTGGTTGATGGCAAGCAGTCGCCCCACTACGGTCTTCTTATTGTAAGCCTGCATACCCTTAAGCTCTCGAACTGCATCCATCCAGTCCTTCTTGTAGCCTTCACTTCCTACTCCGTAATCGATCTCCGCTACGGCATCAATGTCCATTGCGTATCGGAACATTTCACGTGACAAAATCGAGCCCGGCGAATGACTGGAATATTCTTCGTCGTATGCCAATTTGTATATTAACGCCTTGTTCTTTGTATTAATCCATAATTGCGCTGCAGCAGGATTACCGTCAATGTACAGCAACCCGAGCCTGAGAATGCCGAGCTCAGACAAAGTCGAGATAAAGCTGGGGATGAAATCCGGGAATGGTTCCGGGTTTTTCCAACTTTTATTATATATTGCGACATAGTCTGCAGTCGCTTTTTCCAAATCAGAATAATCACTTGCGTGAATTTTTATCTCAACTTCATGCGCCTTATTCAGCTTTTTTTCCTTTCTTTTGATCGTATTCCGTAATCGCGAAGAAAGGCCTGAGTAGTATGTATCAAAATCCCTTTCGCACGTAAGCACATACCAGTTCTCATACATGAAGTAGTTCGCAACTGAAAAGCCCTGCTGCTCGAAAACAGCCGGGAATTTGGGCTCAATCGAATCAGCCGCAAGAAGATATCGAAAATCTATAGCGTTCCATGTAGGTCGCTCAGATTGGATATACTCGACCAGACAGTCCGTACAGCTCTGCTCCAGACCAGCATCCGTCGACGTGACCAGTCCATATTCCATCGTGTAAAAATTACTAAGGCTATATAGAGTCCGCTCGCCCTTTTTTGTGGCACAGTAAAGCAATCCGATCGCGCTGTTATCAGTATCAAAGAGAGAGTAGATGCGCGGACTCATCGAGGCGTAAAGCGCCGTTTCGAAAACACAGGCAAACCAGTCGAGTGACAAGAAGTAGTTCTGCACTGCCGGATAAGAGAACTGGCTGGCGATTGACTGAGGAATCTCCGGTATAGATGTAAATACTCTAACTTCCATAGTAGCGGTGTCTCATCTGGAACAACTGGCGTGACGCATATTAGCGTGGAATCGTGCTGAATTCCCGCTCAGCAAGCCATTCCTGACCAATTTGGCGAATTTGAATACTCCCGATTGTATAGCCTTTTTACTTGCTGGTGGTCAGCACTCTATAAGAAGTGATGCCCGCATCACGGAATATTTGAATAACTGTTCCTACGCGCGAAACTGGCTAAGAAACAAACAGACATGTATGCCATCGACGATTACACCCTGCGCGATTCGAGCGCCGTCCATGCAATGGTATTGAATAAAGTCATTCCACGACAGCAGGCTGCAGTTGATACGGCGCATGAAGCGGCAGGCAACTAAGCCTTACTTAACGCGCAGCGGCCATTACCTCCAGGCCGTCAAACACCAGGTCAGGCAAATACTGCCCGCCCTGGCCTACGAGTTCCATCAACAACTCCCCTGCGCCGCCGCTGTAAATTAGCGCAGGGCGCTCCTCCAGGCTGCGCTGCAATACCATTACGACACTGCCCGCTTGTGCAACAGCTATCCCATGACGCACAGCCGCAGCTGTAGAACGCCCCGGAGACAACTCAAACGCTTCGTCTTCGACAAAACGCACTCTATCCGTATCAAGTAGCAACGCTCTTTCCATCAAGGCCGGACCAGGAATAATGTACCCGCCTTCATGCTCACCGGTTGCACTGACCAGATCGATGGTCAGTGCTGATCCAACATCGACCACACACAATCGGCCCGATTCGTGCTGCTGCGCGCCCAACATTGCCAGCCAACGGTCGACGCCCATCCGGGCCGGATCTTTGTAGCTATTTTGCAGGTTCAGCGTACGAGCCTGGGTACGCGCAAACCAGGGCTCAGTTGACCAGCGCTCAGCAAGCGTGGTGGCCAATTCTGCCTCTGCCTGCTCACCTGCCACGCTGGACACCCAGATGGCGTCGAGCTCATCCGCCACTTTATACAAGCCGTCACGAGACGCCAGGTCGCCTGAGTGATAAATACCCCGGGCTGTTACTGCAGCGTCACGCACTAGACGCCACTTAGCGCTGCTATTGCCAACATCCAGTTGCAGGCAGTGCCCGGTTAACTTCATGGCGGTTGACTTCGAGATGGTCGAGTTCATGACACAGGCCTCAATGATATTTCCCCACCGTACACGGCAGTGATTCCGGTGGTGGTTTCCAGCCGCAGTGCGCCGCGTTCATCAACGCCCCTGGCAATGCCAGCGGTCTGCCTGGCGCCAGTATCCAGCACGACTTGTTGTCCGGCGTGGGCATCCAGAGACTGCCAGTGATCTCGCCAGGGTCCAAAGCCCTGCGTCTCAAATTCTGCCAGCAAAGGCAGCAAGTGATTTAGTACTGCGGCGAGAAGATCGTTTCGCCCCGGCTGGTTTGTGCGCCCCGGCAGTTCAGTTAGCCCCGGCAGTTTATCAGTGCGCGCCGGTGGTGCATCACCCCCCTGCCGCTCAGACGCCGCCATGGCACGAATATCGGTCCACGCCTGGTCTATGCCCTCGCCTGCCTGTGCCGGCATCGCAACATTCAGACCAATACCAATCACCACCTGGCAGGCACCGTCAGCATCGCCGGTCATTTCCAGCAAGATGCCGCCCAGTTTGGCGCCCTGATGCAGAATGTCATTGGGCCACTTCAATTGCACAGGAGGCAACCCACAATCTGCCAGTGCATGCGACACAGCAACGCCCACCGCAAGACTCAGCCCTTCCAGCGCCGCTGCGCCCTGGCGGAAATCCCAAAGGACAGACAGGTATAAGTTGCTCGCAAAAGGGCTAATCCATGTGCGGCCTCTGCGACCCCGGCCGGCGCTCTGTTGTTCAGCGCAACACACCAGCCCTCCCCGCTCACCCAACTGGGCACGACGCAGTAGTTCGGCGTTGGTTGAATCGATATCTCGCAGCAGGGCAAAATCCCGAAGCAGCGGCGCGGCGACCGGCGACAGCGCCCGTTTGATATGAGCAGCATTCAGCAGATCCAGGCCACCCGGGATTCGGTAACCCTTACCGCGCACCGACTCAATTTCTACACCCGTTTCACGGGAAAACTTGTTCAACTGCTTCCACACCGCGGTTCTGCTAACGCCCAATGCGTCGGCCAGAGCTTGACCGGAACGGAATTCACCGGTGGACAACAACGGCAGGAGGATAGGCAGAGACATAGAACCTCAGTAAAGGCAGATACCGGACCGCGATAATAGCAAAGAAGTCAGGCTGGCTGGGGCTTGCCGAGCGCACAGGCAGAGAATCAGGCACAACCCGACTCAATCGGGTTCATTTCAAACCTATTAACGTTTACGTTAACGTCAACAGGAGCTACACTACGGGCTCTATTGCACCGGATTGTCTAACTTGAGCCAGCAGACCTACACAATTTCCGAGTTGGCCCGGGAATTTGATGTCACCACCCGAACCATCCGTTTTTACGAGGAGCAGGGGCTGGTCACACCGGAACGAGAAGGCCAGAAGCGCCTATACTCCCCCGCCGACCGCGTGCGCATCAGGCTGATTCTGCGGGGCAAGCGTATCGGCATGAGCCTCGCGGAAAGCGCCGAAGTGATTGACCTCTACGACCCTGGCAACAACACAGACCAACTGCACGCCCTGCTCGACTCAGTGGACCAGCGACAGGAAAAGCTGTTGCAACAAAAGCGCGACATTGATGACATGCTCACAGGCCTTGATGAGGTCAGGCAGCTGTGCGGGCAAGCACTGCACAAAAACGAAGAACAAAAAGAAAAAAGAGACAAGCCCAACACTCGCCCAACGGACACCCGGCAGGACTAACTATGAACGCAAGCTATCCCACCCTAAACTTTGGTCTCGGTGAAGACATCGACATGCTGCGCGATGCCATCTACCAGATGTGCCATAAAGAGATTGCCCCCAGAGCAGCGCAGATCGACCGGGACAACGAGTTTCCCGCTGATCTATGGCGCAAGTTTGGCGACATGGGCCTGCTTGGCATTACCGTAGAAGAAGAGTTCGGCGGCAGCGGCATGGGCTACCTGGCTCACGCTGTTGCCATGGAAGAGATAAGCCGTGCCTCTGCATCGGTGGGGTTGTCCTACGGCGCCATGTCGAATCTGTGCCTCAACCAACTGTGCAAGCACGGTACTCAGGAACAAAAATCCACTTATCTGCCAAAACTGTGTTCAGGCGAACATGTAGGCGCGCTTGCCATGTCCGAAGCGGGGGCCGGATCAGACGTGGTCAGCATGAAGTTGTCTGCCCGGCGTGACGGTGATCACTACATTTTGAATGGCACCAAGATGTGGATCACCAACGGCCCCGACGCAGACGTTTACATCATATACGCCAAGACAGACCTGGATGCGGGACCAAAGGGCATTACCGCATTTATCGTCGAGCGAGACTTGGCAGGTTTCAGCCGCTCTCCCAAGCTGGATAAACTGGGTATGCGCGGCTCCAATACCTGTGAACTGGTCTTTCAAGACTGTAAGGTGCCCGCCCAAAATATTCTGCGTAATGAGGGTGATGGTGTGAGAATTCTCATGTCTGGCCTGGACTACGAACGCACAGTATTGTCTGGCGGACCCGTCGGTATTATGCAGTCCTGTATCGATGAGGTACTGCCCTATTTGCATGATCGGAAACAATTCGGCCAAAGCATCGGTGAGTTTCAGTTGATGCAGGGAAAGCTGGCGGACATGTATGCAGACCTAAGTGCTTGCCGCTCCTATCTGTATGCGGTGGCTGCAGCCTGCGACCGTGGTGATGAAACGCGTCAGGATTGTGCCGCGGTTATTCTATACACAGCTGAAAAAGCGACTCAAATGGCGTTGCAGGCCATTCAGGCTTTGGGTGGATTCGGCTATACCAACGAAGCCAACGCCGGCCGCCTGCTGCGCGACGCCAAACTGTACGAGATTGGAGCAGGCACTTCGGAAATTCGCCGCATGCTGATCGGCCGGGAATTATTCCGGGCCAGCGCCTAGGGGATCCTCATGAATATCTTGCAGACCAGGATTAACACTCGCGGTGAGGAATTCGCGGACAACCGTTCACACATGCAAAAGCAGGTAGATGACCTGCGCGAAGTCGTGGCTGGCATATGTTTGGGCGGGGACGA
>JBLFXU010000241.1:0-5331 GCA_047609575.1 Bacteroidia bacterium
GGACTATAAAAGCGCCACCCGTGATGTGCGCCGCTTACTTGGTGAGTTAAAGGCGAAAAACGTCGACAGTGTGTTGGTCGACTTGCGTAACAACGGTGGGGGCTCCTTGTCGGAGGCAATTGAACTCACGGGTTTGTTTGTGGGCAAAGGACCGGTCGTTCAGCAGCGCAATGCGAAGGGAGAAATTTCGGTGGAGGTCGATAGTCGGGCCGATGTAGTCTGGGGCGGCCCGATGGGTGTTCTTATCAACCGAAGTTCGGCATCAGCGTCCGAAATATTTGCTGCTGCGATTCAGGATTACGGTCGCGGCCTGATCATCGGCGAACCCAGTTACGGGAAAGGTACGGTCCAGAACATGTTCGATCTTGATCGCGCTGTTAAAAATGACACACCTCAATTTGGCGAACTGAAAATGACCATTGCACAGTTTTTCCGGATCAATGGCGGCACTACACAATTACGCGGCGTGACGCCTGATATTTTGTTCCCTGCCGTTTCAGATGCGCAGTATTTTGGAGAATCCAGTTACGACAACGCGCTCCCCTGGCTGCAGATCAAGGCCGCCAGCTATGCGCCTCGGGGCGACTTGAAAGGTATGGTGCCCGTGCTGACAAGCTTGCATGAAACCCGGGTACAAAAAGACAAGGCCTTTCAGTACTTTAAAGAAGATATTGCCGAGTCCAAGGCACTGCGCGAGAAAAACCTGATTTCACTGAATGAATCCGACCGGCGCCAAGAGCGAGATCGCCAGGCGGCGCGTCTTGTCTTGCGCGAGTCTATGACGCCGACTGACCAGGCGCCTGTGTTGCAGGATGACGGTCTGCAAGCTGACGAGCGCCGTCTCACTCAGGTACTGGCATCTGAAACCCAGCTGAAAAATAGTAAGGATGTTTTGTTGGACGAGGCTGTGCAGGTCCTCAGTGACCATTTGACGTTGTTGCAAGCTCGTGTCACTCTTGCCTCCCGCCCAAAACAGGGGGCGGCCCTGGTACAGGAGTGAGGGTCACACCAGGCTGATCAAAAAGCCATCCCAAATTAACGGATGGCTTTTGTTAAGCGCATTTTTGAGGGGTCGGCATTGAAGTATCAATCTAGGATCGGTTTATAAACCCCAAAATAACCTACTAGCCCTTATGGTAAATCATGTTTATTATTTAATCAAAAGAAGGATGCCGTAGCTTTGGTTGGAGAACTTTTCATTGATGGTCAAAATAGGAATTCAAGGATGAATGAGCTAACTGAGATCTTTGCCAACCTGAATCTTCTCAAGCAGGGCAAGGCGGCGGCAGACCTAGTCGGAATGCCATGGGAGCACGTGCAGGTTTTCAAACAGGCCGCACGCTCGGCCAACAGTGTCATCAGCAGTCGCCAGTTGGGCCGGGTCTGTACGACTTTGATGAGCGAAGGCTATGACACCAAGGGTTTCCGGATGCACAGCAAGAGTTGTGATTTTGGGCCGATGGCCGGATTTATCTGCGTAGACGAACGTCTCCATAAAAAGGGTGCGGCTTACAACCCGACACAGCAGAAGGATGTCAGGCACGCCTTGCATGGCGATAAATGGGATAGGACTGGTAAGTGGCGGGCTTCCACCATCCAGATTTGCCTGAGCGACGCACGACTGCAGGAACTCAGCAACTGGAGCGATCCGGACAACAGAAATGCCCAGATTACCCCTATCTCAATCAACGATACCCTCCGTATTGGAACGGTCACAACCCCAGTCAATTTCCATTACGTCCTGCGCAAAGAGCAGCGCAACGGAGATAGGGTGTGGGCGTTGTATTACACCGATAAACCGCTCCCGCGTGCGTCGGTCGCTTGGCGCGCTCACTGGGACATCATCGTTGGTAGTTATGACCTGAAGCCGCTCGAATCACTGGTGAACCCCTACCCCGCCTATGTATTGGGGCATTACAAGAATGCGTGTACCGGCGACTACGACCTGTTTGGCATATGGCCAAAAAAGCGGTATTTTCAGCCTATGGGTGAAGACCGTCGCATTGCCGGAATGCCGCAGCAGGTCAATGGAGCCAATGCGCAAATTGCGCAGTGGGAAGACCAGCGCACCGGCAATATCAGCGATCGCGTGCACACGGTCGGCCAGACGATTAACTCCCTGATGCACTCGACCATTAAGGGGGGCCATGGCGCGGCACGCGATGTGGTGCACCACAGCGACGAAGCGGGTCGCCCCTTCATCTCGGGTATCGACGACCATGTCATCGCTTTTATTCCCGGGCTCGATATGGTCGTCGGCCTGGAGTCGCCGGGCGGGCATCCGATTGCCGCACAGTGGGCCGGTTTTTTCAAGGCCGTTAACGCGCTGGGTTTCCAGCTGGTCTTGAACGTGCACTGGAAAGCCCAGATGAATGCCTGGGGCGTCGGCAACCTTGGCACGCTGGGTGATTCGCGTGGCGTGCGGAGCGGTTTCGACGATCCGGGCCGTTCGACCTGATCGAACCCCGGGTACGCCTGGCGAAATCAAGGTAAAAGTTGGTAGAGTACTACTTCCGTGAAGCTAGGCCTGCACTCGGCTACGCCAACCGATTACCTTCTGGGGCGGGTCACTAGGAGATTGTCGAAGTCGTCGCTGCCGAAGCCCATCTGCGCGATGTCACTCTTGCCCTTCGCGTCCAGCATGGCTTTCAAGGCTTTCTTGTTCTTTTCAAGCACGCCGGGGTAGCTCTGCAGCTCCACGATGTACATCCGGTGCTCATTGACCAACCGCTGGGCCTGCTCCCTGAGGGGTTGCACATGTCTCATCACTGCGCGTTCCACCGTGTCCATCATTCCGGGCTCGTAGAACTTGTCGCTGCTGAGAATCGTATTGACGATGACGCTGGTCGGCGCACAGCAGATCAGGTAGGCACCCATGACCGGGCAGGTCTCGAACAGCTTGACCGTGATCACGGGCTGGCTCAGTAGCATGTTGGCTGCGTTGCGCTCCTGCACGTCACGCACAACGATGCGCAGCAGCATGAGCAGCTTGATCAGGCCTGATGCCAGTCCAATGGCGGCGTTCGTGGCTGTCCCGCCATCGGCCAGTGCCGAGGCGATCTTGCCGCCGAACTCCGCTAAGCCCTTGGCAAATCCGGCCAGGTTATTGTTTGCCTCGCGTTCGAGCATGCGGACCAGGGCCAGGAAAGCGGCCTCCGGTTCGTCGGCGCTGAGGGACCGCTGGGCGTGCATTTCGGCTTGGGAGAGTCTGTATTCTGATCGCAGTACCTGCAGACCACTGGCGATTAGCGAGCCGCCCGAGACCAGGATGCCGGCGATAGGTACACAGGAGGCCTTCAGCTGGATAAGGAAATCCGGCATGGCTGAAGCCATCGCCTGCGTTACATCAGACGCCAAGTCCGATGGTACGAATTCACGCATCAGTTGTGTGGCGAGCGATCCTGCCTGCGAGTCATTGCTGGCGCCGCTGCCACCCGCTTTAAGTACTTGGCTCGGCAGGCTCTTGATCCCGCTTGCCAAGGCGCCGCCACTGACGGTGTTGCTGCTTTTAGCCACTGACCTCAATGTCGCATAGGCGCCCAACTTGCCGAAGGTGCCATTTCCGGCCAGCTTGGTCACCAGACCGGGTCGGAACACCATCTGCTTGCCTTGGAACAGATCGGTGAGGATGGCGCGGGATTCGTCGCGTACATGCGAGAGCGCGACCAAACTGTGGGGCTGCTGTGTCCCCAGGCCGGTGACCTGCTTGCTTTGGGACTTCTGTGTCCCCAGACCCGTGACCTGTTTATAAAGCGTGTCTACAGCATTGTGCTTATTACGCACGCTGGTTTTCCAGTCACTGCCCTTCATCTGCATCCAACGTAGCAGCGCACCCTGCAAGGTATCGAGCGCCTTCACGGAACTTTGCTGATGGTAGGTCTTCAGCGCGTTGTCGACGGCCACAAGTTCGGGACTGCGCCGCACGAACACACCGGCCGCAGTCCCCTTCATCCAATCCTGATGCAACATAATAGACATATACAACCTTAACTTCTATAGTAATAGCGTATCAGCTGTTGCCTGTGCTGCGCCGAGATGGCATTATCGGGTATTTTGCGTGTCAAACTTAGCTTACTGTGTCTGGATACTGCCCGCTCTAAGCACTAACATTTGTACCTCTAATTAAGCATGATGGATACCCCAAAACTTGCCCCTATTTATTGCTGCAACATGGCATGCACACGTGAACATTAGCGAGCGACAAAATGCGGTTCTCATAGGGGAAATGAAAAAAGCCGGAAGGCTTTGAACCCTTCCGACCTCTAATGTGGTCCCGCCGACAGGAATCGGACCTGTATTTCACGCTTAGGAGGCATGCGCACTATCCATTGTGCTACGGCGAGAGAGTTTGATTGTAAGGGGCCTGCGGGGTCGTTTCAGTCATAGCGGAAGGTGAAGATCAAGTCGATGGCGCTTTGCTCTCCGGTCTGGCCACGCAGGGTGAAGCGGCGCGACAGGTCGTAAAAAATATAGAAGGTCCCCAGTGTGCCGGCCAGACTACGTTCGTACGAGACATAAAAGTCGCGTGACAGGCGTTTGCCCAGCACCACCGTGGCGCCTGCGGTGGTGCTGCCGTCGGCATTGCTGGTGCCACCGCGCATCGACACCTGGTCCAGTCCAAGCGCCGCTGCCAGATTGCCTGATATGCCGCCACCGCTGCCGCCGAGCAGTGCCAGTGCGGCCTGTTGCAGTACGGCTGCCTCAGCGCCGCCGTTGGCGGCTGAGCGACCGAGCACCAGCCAGGAGAGCTTTTCAGCATCGGGCAGGTCGGGTTCGGCGTACAGCCGCACCAGCGGTGACAGGGCCGTGCCACTGATTTGCACGCCAACGCGTTGCTGCAGATTGGGGCGAATCGCCAGGATGTCGAGCGACGGGTTATCAATCGGCCCGGTAAAGCGCAGCACACCCTCTTCAATATCGAGTTGTTGGCCGTAAGCCTGATAGCTGCCACGCAGTGTGCGAACTTCGCCCACCAGGCGCGGCGTACCTTGGGTGCCGGTGTTGCTGCTCAACGTCAATTGGCCTGCCAGTCGGGTGCGGATGCCGCGGCCGCGGATCTGAAATCGAGGGCCTAAATCCAGCATGATGAGAACATTTGGCGTGATTCGCGTGCCGCCAGTGGCCGTGGGCTGCGGTGCCGTGGTGGGGCCGGATGTGGTCGTGCGCACGTAAACATCGCTGCCCAGTTGGGGGGTGCTGTCCTCTGGCAGGATGAACAGGGCCTGGTCGGCCTGCAACTGGCCGCGAATCGTGAGACGCGCCTCCTTAAGCTCGGCGCTCAGCGTGCCCGATAGCACCAGCCGCCGGTCGGCTCGCGCGCTGACGCGCAAG
>JBLFXU010000242.1:0-5282 GCA_047609575.1 Bacteroidia bacterium
AATCGGGCCGAAAAACCCTAGTTTCCTGTAGGTACGCTTATAGAATCCGGTTATAATCGCCGGCTAATTTTTTTCCGCCTAATGCTTAAAGGTTTTCGTCGAATGACAGACGCAGCACAGCAACAATCCCGCCTGAAAGTTCTGATCGCAAAAGGTAAGGAGCAGGGCTACCTGACCTACGCCGAGGTGAACGATCACCTGCCCCAGGACATCTCAGATCCGGACCAGGTCGAAGACATCATCCAGATGATCAACGACATGGGTATCAAGGTATTCGAGTCTGCACCCGATGCTGACGAATTGCTGATGGCCGAAGGCGATGGTTCGGCAGATGATATTGCCGCCGCGGAAGCTGCAGCGGCACTGGCCGCCGTTGAAACAGAAGCGGGCCGCACCACTGACCCGGTCCGCATGTACATGCGCGAGATGGGCACAGTGGAACTGCTCACCCGCGAAGGCGAAATCGTCATTGCCAAACGCATTGAAGAAGGCATCCGCGAGATGCTCTCCGCTCTTGCGCTCTACCCCGGCGCGGTCAAGCATATATTGGACGCCTACGAGGCGGTCACCAAGGAAGAACGTCGCCTGTCAGACATCATGGTTGGCTATCTAGACCCGGCCGATCACGTACCCTCTGCCCAGGAAGTGGCGGAGGCCCAGGCGGCCCTGGCGGCGGCCGCTCCTGCCAAAGCCGAGAACGATGAGGAAGAGGATGAGGTCGATACCGGCCCCGACCCCATTGAGGCCAAGAAGCGCTTTGGCGCGCTGAAGCGCCAGTACAACAAGACTGAAAAGACGATCGCTGCCAACGGCCGCCAGGACAAAACCAGCCAGAAAGAAATGGAGAAGCTGGGCGAGCTATTCAAGTTCTTCAAACTGACCCCACGCGTTCAAGATCCCATTTGCGACACCCCGCGCAATATTCTTATGGGAATTCGCGATCAAGAACGAGAAATTATGCGCATTGCCATCAGGGAATGCGGCATGCCACGCAAGGAGTTTGTTGACACTTTCCGCGGCAGTGAAGACGACTCTCGCTGGGTTAGTCGACAGGCGCGTAAAAAGGATTACGGCCCTAAACTCACAGCACAAAAGGAAATCCTGCAGCGCCTGCAGCGCCGCATCGCTGCCGTGTCTGAACGCAGCGGCCTGTCGGTGGCAGAAATCAAAGAAATCAACCGCCGCATGTCTATGGGTGAGGCCCGAGCACGCCGCGCCAAGAAGGAAATGGTAGAAGCTAACCTGCGTCTGGTAATTTCTATTGCCAAGAAGTACACCAACCGAGGTCTGCAGTTCCTGGACCTCATTCAGGAAGGCAACATCGGCCTGATGAAGGCTGTAGACAAGTTCGAATACCGTCGCGGTTACAAGTTCTCCACCTACGCTACCTGGTGGATTCGCCAGGCCATCACCCGCTCCATCGCGGACCAGGCCCGGACCATTCGTATACCCGTGCACATGATCGAAACGATCAACAAGCTGAACCGTATCTCACGTCAGATGTTGCAAGAGATGGGCCGCGAACCCACTCCCGAAGAGCTTGGCGAACGCATGGAAATGCCCGAAGACAAGGTGCGCAAGGTGCTTAAAATCGCCAAAGAGCCGATCTCTATGGAAACCCCAATCGGCGACGACGAAGATTCGCATTTGGGTGACTTCATTGAAGACAATACGATCCACTCGCCAGTGGATGCGGCAACCGGCCAGGGCCTGGAAGAGGCCACCAAGGAAGTGTTGGCAGGTCTTACAGCGCGTGAAGCAAAGGTGCTGCGTATGCGCTTTGGTATCGACATGAACACAGACCACACCCTTGAGGAAGTGGGCAAGCAGTTCGATGTCACCCGGGAGCGTATTCGCCAGATCGAAGCGAAGGCCCTGCGCAAACTGCGCCACCCGACTCGCTCGGACTACCTGCGCAGCTTCCTGGACGAAACCTGATTTTCAGCGCTACCACGATAAATCCGAAGCCCGCCATCTGAGCGGGCTTTTTTTTACCTGACATTCCTGCTGTGCCGCCATTGCAAGCGACATAAAGAGAAAAGCCCTCACTAACCTAGCACCGGCATTAACCTCGGAAGTAGTCCATTCAACCTGCCCAACTTGGGTTATATACTCCGCACTGGCCGGGGCAGGCCATGATGGTAACCGAGGTCAGCGGCTCACCCGGTAACGACTTCTCGGAAGTATAGCCTGCCAGTCTTGCCGGTAACGTGTGGTACGACGAGAACAACGATGGCGTATTCGATTTGGATGAAACAGGTATTGGCGGCGTTACTATCGACCTGAGCGGACCGGTTACTCGCAGCACGGTGACCGCCGCAAACGTTAGCTACAGCTTCACCGACCTGCCTCCTGGCACTTACACTGTCGTCGAAAACCAGCCGGGGCGTTTAGCGATGGTCTGGATTCACTGGGTAACGTAGAAGGTACACCCCTGGAAACGGCGCCACTAATGATCAATTCAGCGAAATCACGCTGGCGCCGAACGACGACGGCGTTGTTTACGACTTTGGTGAGATACTCGATGGCGGCAGTATTACCCTGAACGCCAATGCGTTCTGCATAAACGATGCCGCGCGTATCGCCTACGACTTGCCTGCCTTCAGTGGGGCCGGTAGCTCACCACCGATTACAGTGCGCCTACTGACCACCGACGATCATCTGCTACAGGTACTCACAAACCAGGGACCAAACGGCCAGTTCCTGTGGCTTGGCGCCGAGGTTGATATCGACGATAGGGGTGTGACATGGCCGGGCCGGGTTGCGATCGGTAACGCCTTTGTGCCTGTGCCTGATGACCGCATTCCGCAGATCATGCTGCAAGCGGGCCTTGGTGGCGGTGTGCAGTAGTGCTGAACTACCCGCCAAACAGCAGCCCTAACTGCCTGACCCAACCACCCGGCACAGGGGAACGTCCAGCCATTCCAACGCTGCCTTTTGGCCTGATCTTGGCACTGGCTCTGGTAACCGGTGGACTGGGTTTACGCAGACTGCGCAAGCCGCACCGCGGGGGCTGATTAAGGCCCTACGCGCGCCCTTTTCTCCACTTTTATCCGCACTCTCATATCCGCCGACTTAAACACTCGGCGGATTTTTTTCGAATGCAGTGACACCCGCATCGGCCGGCGACCAGGGTTGTGCTGAACCACTCCAGAAACTGGAATCAATTTTTACCCAGCTGCTGTCCTGCAATGGCCCCGTCTTGATAAAGAACACATCCTTCATCTCTTCGAGATAACTGAGAATGCCGGAACCGCAGTCTGGGCGCACAACCTTTGCGTGCCTCAATGCGAGAAATTTTATGCAACACACAGAAGGTGAAGCGGTATCGGTGCGCCCAGGCCTCCCCGCCCCCATGCGCACCAAAAACAGAGGGCTCACGCGCCGCATCCCACTGATGTTAGCGGTATTGCTTCTGGGGCTAGCCGTTAAAGCGACAGCATCTACTCCACTCACATTCACCCCACTCACGTTTTCCAGTGGCCAGCAGCAAGTACACCTTCTCGAACTCTACACCTCCGAAGGCTGTTCGAGTTGTCCACCGGCGGACGCCTGGCTCGCTACCTTGCGGGAACACCCCCAATTGTGGGAGCGCATTGTGCCCGTGGCATTTCATGTGGACTACTGGAACTACCTTGGCTGGAAAGACCCGCTCAGTTCGCACGACAACAGCCGCCGGCAACGCCAGTACAAACGTGAAGGCGCGGTTAACGCTGTGTACACACCCGGATTTGTGTACAGCGGGCAGGAATGGCGCGATTGGTTTAGCAGCAAAGAACTGCCGCAACATAACGCGGTCGCAGGTTCACTGACGGTATCTATCGACAACGGCAGGCTTGCCGCCAGTTACAACACCGGTGCCACAACACAGACACTGCAATTACAGGTTGCTCTGCTTGGTTTTGACCTGACCACAGCTGTGCGCGGTGGGGAGAATCGCGGCAAGGATCTCACGCATCAGTTTGCAGTGCTGGCACACGAGGCGATCGTCTCAAAGAATAATCGCTGGAGTCTGCCACTCCCAAAGACCGACCTGACACCGGAACGGCTGGGACTGGCCGTGTGGGTCACAACCCCCGATTCACAACAACCGCTACAGGCCACCGGTGGCTGGCTGCCCTGATTCAGGTTACACCAGCACGCAAGTTGCTGGCCTCAGTCTGATAAATACGATTGCAGTAAACGCTGCGCCGCGGCCTTGGCGTAGACAGCCGACCCCAGGTCACCCGTTGTGTGCGCGTTGACAATGGCTCCGTCGGCGAGCAAGGCAAGCTGCCTTGCCGCAAGGCCAGAATCCACCAGCGCCATGTCGCCCAGCAATTGCTCCAGCGTCTGCACTAGCCGTTGCTTATGTTCGGCGCAGGCCGCATGGATGGGATCGTCCTCCCCTGGAAACTCGGCAGAGGCATTGATAAAGGTGCAGCCGTTAAAACCGGGGCTGGTAAACCACTCATGCAAGCCATCAAAAAATGCCAGAACCCTTGCCATGCAGGGGCTGCAGTCCTGCTGAGGTGCCAGGCGCGCTACCGATGTGCGCATCTTGGCCATGAAATCCTCATCGCGCTTGTGCAGTGCCGCAATGATCAGATCATTTTTGGAATTGAAGTGGTTATAGAGCGTCTTTTTGGCTACGCCAGATTCACGCAACACCCGGTCGATACCCGTGGCATGAAAGCCATGTGCACAGAACAGCTGCAAGGCTGTATCTACCAGATGGTCTCGACGAGTGGCGGTCATACCGGTTTTCTCCTGAGTTTCAGCAAGTATACCGACTTGTCTTCCCAACGTCAGCCAGACTCTATATCACCCCATACGCCTCGAGGGCGTCAGGAATTAAGCAGCTCTTTCTCTATTATATTGAGGATATTCAAAGATTTAAGAGTTTTCACAGCTGACATCCGAAAAATTTTTCGCAATATGACTTGACGGAGACAGGTTGGTATACCCATTATCTAGACACTTTAGGAGACTAGACTGTCTCCTCGCTGAAATAGAAATGCAGCCAACCATGGCCATACCTGTCAATTTCGCACCGCGGGATGTCGTGAATGGCAAACGGGGCAGCTCGCTGCCAGGTGCGCTACCCGGAAACGGCTGAGCCGCAAGGTGACTACGGTTAATCTCGAAGACATATCGGCAGATGGTTCGGCCGGTAGTTCAGCCGATAGCTAGGCAGCTGCTTCGATAAATGTATAGGCCACGTCAAGTTGACGCCTGCCGCCAGCACACAGAGGAAGAACGCAGCATGCTAAATTTGGATTTCAGCCAGACTGTAGTAATCA
>JBLFXU010000243.1:0-5280 GCA_047609575.1 Bacteroidia bacterium
GCATTGCAATTGTCGCGCCTGATACCAGCCCTCGTGGCGAGGAGGTTCCGGATGATCCAGAGGCCGCCTATGACTTCGGGCTCGGTGCAGGTTTTTATGTGAACGCAACGCAAGCGCCGTGGAACAAGCACTATCAGATGTATGACTACGTTGTGCAGGAACTGCCCGCACTCATTGAATCTGTTTTCCCGGTGAGTGAGCGGCGAGCGATCAGTGGTCATTCTATGGGGGGGCATGGTGCGTTGGTTGTGGCGCTGAAAAATGCCGGGCGTTACGCATCTGTGTCGGCATTCAGTCCTATCAGTAATCCCGTCAATTGTCCCTGGGGGCAAAAGGCGCTTGGAAATTACCTGGGCGACGACCGTGAAAGTTGGGCGCAGTACGATGCCAGTGAACTGATGAAAGCCAGTACTTCCCATTTGCCTGCGCTGGTGGATCAGGGCGGAGACGATGACTTTTTGGTCGAGCAATTGAAGCCTGAGGCACTAGAGGCGGCGGCGAGCGCCAGTGCTTACCCTTTGGAATTGCGAATGCAGGAAGGTTATGACCATAGTTACTTTTTTATCTCGAGTTTTATAGAAGATCACCTGCGATTCCATGCGGAGCACCTACAATGAGCCAAACAGCCAGCGAAACTTCATTAGAGACAATGCGCCTCGAACTTGACCAAGGTGTAATGACCCTGGTGCTCAATCGTCCCGACCGATTGAATGCGTTCAACAATCAAATGGCTGCAGACTGGTTCACTGCGCTAGACATAATTGATTCTGATGACGCGGTGCGAGCGGTGATCGTGACCGGTGAGGGGCGCGGTTTCTGTGCCGGCGCAGATCTGGCAGGCGGTGGTGGCACCTTTGATCCCGCAGGGGCCGCACCTGCTGCCTATAAAGAGCCTCGCGACACTGGTGGAACCGTGACTTTGCGAATCTTTCAATGTCGCAAACCAATTATTGCAGCGATCAATGGTCCGGCCGTAGGTATTGGCGTCACTTCGATATTGCCAATGGATATTCGTTTGGCGAGTGATCAGGCGCGGTTCGGTTTTGTGTTTTCACGTCGCGGTATTGTTCCGGAAGCTTGTAGTAGCTGGTTCTTGCCGCGAGTAGTAGGCATTAACCAAGCTATGGAATGGGTAGCCACGGGCAGGGTCTTCGATGCGCAGGAAGCGTTGCGCGGTGGGCTGGTAAAAGAAGTGGTTAAGCCCGAGGAGTTGTTGCCCAGGGCACGGGAGCTGGCACGCGAGATTGTGGAGAACACCAGTGCAGTCTCGGTGGCCCTGGCGCGTCAGATGATGTGGACCATGTTGGGAGCGTCCCATCCAATGGAAGCTCACCGCCTGGATTCAGCCGCCATGAACTTCATGGGTGCAGGACCGGATAGTCGAGAAGGGGTGGAGAGTTTTCTCGAAAAACGTGCGCCGGAGTTTTCGATGCAGGTGTCTCAGGATTTTCCGGGACATCTTGGCTTGCCGGAAGAGCCTCCCTACGAGCCTTGATAGATTGCTGTTGTATGCAGTTTCCGCATGCGCTTTAGGCACTTCTGCGTCCGTGCTCCCTTGATTTGGGAGCAGAGACTATTGGCTGTGCAACCTCACAGCCGTACCATTCTATGTCTATGGCACCTTTACGGCTGTGACCGATTTAATGGCTGTGGCCCCTTTATCGCTGCGGCACCTCCAACACAATAAACGCATTGCCAGCTATCTGACCCAGTGTGCCGTAGCCGGCGCTGACAAAGAGCTGCCCATTATCGAGATACACGCCACCCAGGTCGATTGCGCCGCCAGAGGCGGTCTTGCCATTGATCGCAGCAAAGTCGCCACGGGCGTCAAACTCCCAGATATGCGCCCCCGTGTCTGCATCAAACACCCGGATATGGCCATCCAGCGATGGTGCAAAAACCAGATTTTCTGTAACCGTAACTGCTGCTGATAGTCCGGGATGACAGTCATCAATCTGGCCTCCCTCATTATCAATACAGTTATCGGGTGCGGGCGTGGACCATAGGGTTTTGCCGCTGCTGATGTCAAAAGCATGCAGTGATGGATTGGGCTGGCCTGCCGGATTCTCACCCAGCATTTCAACGGGTCTATCACTGATGGGTACGTACAACACCCCCTTGTTCTCATCCACGCCCATGCTGAAATGTATGCCACCCAGCTTGCCGCCAGTGCCCGGTTTTTGCTGCCAGATCAGCTTGCCGTTCTGGTCCGGGTCCAGAGCGTATACGGCTCCGTTCTTTTGGCCTGCCAAAATTATATCGCGTCCGTCAACGGTTACCAAAATGGGTGGCGCGCCAAAGTCTAGATCCGCGCCTCGCTCCTCGGGGCAGTTGGAATCCAGCGGTGACTCGCACGCAACATTCCATGCATCGGAGGCTACAAACTGCTGATGCCAAAGCATTTCACCGCTATCCATAGCAAGCGCAATTATCGCGTCGCTCGTTTCCGTGGCGGGTGACGAGTAATTCTCTCCCGTACCGACATAGAGTCGATTGCGCTTTTCGTCTATCGCTGGCTGGGACCATACCGGTGCGCCAGACGGCCCGTAGTGATCAGGCCATATGAGGTTCTTTTTAACCAGGCGTGGCTCTTCTTTGATCATATAGCTGCGCCAGAATAGCTCGCCATTGGCTGGATTGATCGCGATAACAGAGCTTCTGAAAATGCAGCAGTTGTAGAAAGGGTTTACCGCCCACATGGCTTCCCAGGACGACACGGGTTGAAATATGACGCCGTTATGATCTACCGCAGAGCCCGACACCATAGTCTTGGAGTGTTCATCAGCGGTTATCCGCCACTGTTGCTGACCGGTGCTTGGATCAATACCAAAGACCTCGCCACCGGCGGTGCCAAAGGTCAGTATATTGTGTTGTTTTCCATCTGCGTTATAGGTCATAAAGCGCAGCGCGGTGCGGGCATTGGACTCAGCATCAAAACGCCATTTTTCACACCCTGTTTCACGGTCGAGTGCGTATACAATGCCTGGCTCATCGCCTATAAAAACTGTGTCTGGCGTAATGAAAGGTTGTGTATGTGGCGTCTTGGTGTCCGGTAGGGCAAACACCCATTTGACCTGCAGTTGTGCCAGGTTCTCTTTCGTAATGCCCGCTTGGGACTCAGTAATAAATCGATGATTTTTCTTGTTGATCCCCCAGCCATTAATGTTGGGCGTTAGATCAATACTAGTGGCAACTTCTGGCAGGCAATTTTCCGCCAGCGCCCCGCTAGCGAGGGTTAAGCTTAGTAATGTAGTGAAGACTGTCCGATTAATTATGGAGTACAGCAAGTAATAGTCCTCTTATATGACCAGATGATGAGTGACGGTGAAATGCACTACTGCTGAGCCGGGGATGCTTGTGCTTTCGTGTAATCAAGATACCAGCTGACAAAATTCTTTACACCCACATCTACCGTGGTGGCGGGGCGGTAGTCGACATACGCCGCCAGGTCATCGACGTTGGCATAGGTCGCGGGCACATCGCCTGGTTGAATGGGCATGAAGTTTTTCTCCGCCGTTTTACCCAGAGCGTTTTCTATGGATTCGATGAAGTCCATTAATCGCACAGGATTGTTGTTGCCGATATTAAACAGGCGGTAAGGGGCGCTGCTGGTGCCGGGGTCGGGTGCGCTGGCGTCCCAGTCAGTATTGGGTGCTGCCGGCTTGTCCAGAGTGCGCACAATACCTTCCACGATATCGTCGATATAAGTGAAGTCGCGCAGCATATCGCCGTTGTTGAAAACGTTGATGGGCTCGCCGTCGATGATTGCCTTGGTGAACAGAAACAAGGCCATATCCGGGCGTCCCCATGGACCATACACCGTGAAGAAGCGCAGGCCGGTGGTGGGTAATTGATACAGGTGGGAATAGGTGTGCGCCATGAGTTCGTTGGCTTTCTTGGTCGCAGCGTAGAGCGATACCGGGTGGTCTACATTGTCGTGCACAGAAAAGGGCATGGACTCATTCATGCCATAGACGGAGCTACTGGAGGCGTAGACAAGGTGTGCAATGGCGTTGTGCCGACAACACTCCAGGATGTTTATGAATCCCACCAGGTTGCTATCAACGTAGGCGCGCGGGTTTTCCAGCGAGTAGCGTACGCCGGCCTGGGCCGCCAGATTGACCACGGCGTCAAAAGCATACTCTGTAAACAGGGCTTCCAGTTGAGAGCGGTCTTCAAGTGAGAATTTGGCAAAGGCGAAACCATCGATCGCGGTGAGCTGTGCGAGTCGCGCCTCTTTCAGGCTGACGGAGTAGTAATCATTCAGGTTATCCAGTCCTACCACCTGATCGCCGCGCTCAAGCAAGATTTTGCTGAGGTGGAAGCCAATAAAGCCTGCTGCGCCTGTGACAAGAACTTTCATGATGGATTGATGGCCCTACCGGTTGAATAGTATTTGGTGCGAGCGATTGTACCAAATTGAGCTGGATGTGCAGGTGCCGATTATATCTACAGGCTTGCGTGTATAAGCCTTAGCGTATCCGGGCACTTACCCTTCGCCTGCGGGCAGGGAACTCAGGACCTTGGGGCCAAGCCGGGTGGGATCAGGCTGGGAATGCTGCCATATTTTCTTCAACCGCATCGAGGAAACCCTGCATGTCGAGGATCGTTTCTGAATCGGGATCGGTGGTCTTGCCTTTTATGTCCCCCGTAATTTTACCCTGCGCGACGGTCTCTATAAGCGCTTCCTTCAGTTGCGTTGAGTATGTTACAAGCGCGTCGTTATTTTCGCGCAGTGCAAGTGTCTCCAGCGCATTGGCCAACGCATAAATGAGTGCAGAAGAGTTGAACAGAGCCTTCTTGCCAGCGCTTTCCTGATACATCAGATAGAGATCATGCGCTGTGCCGTGGGGGGCCTCATAGAGCATGGTGCCGTCGGTACTTTCTATGATGGAGCTGGCTGTTGCCAGGCTACCGCCCAGCGCTGCTGAAATATCCGAAAAAATATCACCATCCAGATTTTGTGCTGGATATAGCGCACTTCTGGGTGGGTCAGTGATCATTTTTTTCAGTTGGCTGGAGGGGCGCATAATCATAAAAGACGGTGGTTGCACGCCCGATTTGGCGAGTGCGTGCCGAACGTCGGTGATGGCGGTGCTGAACACATCATCGTATTCCATGTATTCGCGCTTGAGGCCAAAATACACTTCTTTGTCTTTTTTGGAGGCGTCGCGAAACACCTGACTAACCCAATCGGTGATAGCCTGCTTGTCATTGGACATAAGCAGGATGGGGTCGTTCTTTGCCACGTCGCGTGCGTGTTTTTCTTCACCGTCGACT
>JBLFXU010000244.1:0-5276 GCA_047609575.1 Bacteroidia bacterium
TAACAGATTGTATGTGGGTGCGTATGAGCTGCCCTGCAATTGATGATTCCGGCGGAATTATCGGTAAGTCACGAGGATGAAACCACTGTGCATCCGCAATCTCAACCTCGTCACACACGATGTCACCCCCCGCGTACTCGGCAAAAAACCCGATCATCAGCTGATTCGGGAACGGCCAGGACTGGGACTGAAAATATCGCAGCTTATCGACCTGCACTCCGACCTCCTCCTGCACTTCGCGCACCAGGGTCTCCTCAACACTTTCCCCGGCCTCAATAAAACCGGCCAGTGTGCTGTACATGGGTTGCGGGAAATTGGCGTTGCGTGCCAACAGCATTTCTTCACCGCGGGTAATCAACACGATCACACACGGTGCAATGCGGGGGTAATTAATAATCCGGCAGGGTACGCAACGCATGGCTCGCTCCTGCAGGTCGACTTCCATACGACTGCCACAGCGGCCGCAAAACTGATTATCCCTCTCCCAATCCAGCAGCTGTGATGCGCGTCCAGCCAGCGCAAACAGACGTTCATCCACACGGCCCAGGATATGGTAGAGATTGCCCTTCTGATATTGCAAAGGATCTGGCTGATCAACATCATCAATTTCCAGGACATAGCAGGGACGATCACTCCAGTAGCCCAAAAACTGACGCCGCACTTCGGTCCAGCCCGATACATCTATCTGTTCCTTGCCGAGGAGGCAGACGTCACTGGAGCGCATGTCGCTGAGTAATTGTCCCTGATGGAACACGATAACCAGTTCATCGCTGCGGCTTTCGGGGGGATTGTTGTCGGGTCGGAACATAAGCGCTCGAAGTCGATAAATACGAACGAGCTATAGTATGCGCGGCCACCCTGCGGGGCAAGGCAAAGCCGCGCGGTAAAGGCAGACCCAAAAATAGCCGGAAGTCTTAGGCAAGCGAACGGGAATACCGTAAAATGAGGCCAAAATTATAGCTCCATGTACCCGCCATACACCATGAACGAAAGCCTTCCCCAAGCCTTCTGGAAGAACTTCCTCGGCCCTTCGCCGATTTGGTACAAGTACACGATCGTTGCATTCCTGCTGATCAATCCGATTGCCCTGATGGCAATAGGCCCCTTTGCCACTGGCTGGCTTGTGATCGGAGAATTCATTTTCACCCTGGCGCTGGCACTGCGCTGCTACCCATTGCAGCCTGGCGGTTTGCTCGCCATAGAAGCCGTCATGCTGGGCATGACAAGCCCTGAATCTGTGTACCAGGAAACTGCAGCCAATTTTGAAGTAATCCTGCTACTGATGTTCATGGTTGCCGGCATTTACTTTATGAAAGAGCTTTTATTATTTGTCTTCACGAAAATCCTGCTCAACGTTCGATCGAAAGTGTTGCTCTCACTACTTTTTTCCATCGTGGCCGCTTTCCTGTCGGCCTTTCTCGATGCGCTCACCGTAACGGCGGTGCTGATTAGCGTTGGCGTCGGGTTTTTCTCGGTGTATCACAAGGTCGCCTCTGGGCAGGGTCTGAGCCACGCTGACCACGACCACTCGGACGACCAGACCATTCACGAACAACACCGGGAAGACCTGGAACAATTTCGCGCCTTCCTGCGCAGCCTGCTCATGCACGGCGCAGTGGGCACAGCCCTGGGCGGCGTCTGCACCCTTGTCGGAGAACCCCAGAACCTGCTGATCGCGACCATCGCGGGGTGGGATTTCTACGAGTTCTTCATCATCATGGCGCCCATTACCATGCCCGTGCTCGTGTGTGGCCTCGCCACCTGCATACTACTGGAGCTAACTGGCAAGTTTGGTTACGGCGCGCTGCTGCCAGACACAGTGCGTCAGGTGTTGGCCGAATTTCAGGTCACTGAAGAAAGCCATCGCAACGCGCGCAGCAACGCCCGACTCATCATCCAGGTGCTAGTAGCCATCATCCTAATACTCGCTCTGGCCAACCATTGGGCTGCGGTGGGACTTGTTGGCCTGATGGTCATCGTGCTCCTGACGGCCTTTAACGGCGTGGTTGAAGAGCATCAGCTGGGCCATGCCTTCGAAGAAGCCCTGCCCTTTACCGCACTGCTGGTGGTGTTTTTTGCCATTGTGGCGGTCATACATGACCAGCACCTGTTTACCCCTGTGGTCGAATCAGTGCTCGCCATGGACGCCGGCATAAGGCCACAGATGTTCTTTCTCGCCAACGGCCTACTCTCGATGATCAGTGACAACGTGTTTGTTGCCACCGTTTATATCAATGAAGTCAAGATCGCATTGGATGCGGGTACAATCGATCGCGCGGAGTTTGACGCCCTGGCTGTGGCTATCAATACAGGTACAAACCTGCCTAGTGTGGCGACGCCGAATGGGCAGGCAGCGTTCCTGTTTCTACTAACGTCCGCACTGGCACCGCTGATTCGTCTTTCCTATGGTCGCATGGTCATTATGGCCGTGCCCTATACGATCGTTTTGGGCGGCGTCGGCTTTATCTGCGTATCACTCGTACTGTAAAACATACTGTAAAACGTACTGTAAAAATCAGGCCTGCTTGCCGCCGGCATCGCCACCACGCCACAACACCTTCCCACCATTGCTCTGGGCAATAGCTTCTAGCTGCGCTTCGTGCGCAGCAATATCTGAAGCGCTTGCGGCTAGCACGGACAACGGCTTACGTTTGCTTGATAGACGCACAATAGCCTCTCCGCCGGCCTGCCCGTCATTCTCTGTTGCCGCCTCGGAAAGCTGCAATGTGGTCTGCCCACCGGTCATCGCGAGATAGACGTCTGCCAGAATCTCCGCATCTAACAACGCGCCGTGCAGGTCACGCTGGGAGTTATCCACGTCATAGCGCTGACACAATGCATCGAGCGTATTGCGCTGGCCCGGATGTCGAGAACGGGCCATCATCAAGGTGTCAGTGACAGTACACACAGACTCCAACGGTGCGCCCGGCTCGTCCAACCGCTGCAACTCTGCATTGAGAAAACCCATATCAAACCTGGCGTTATGAATCACCAAGTCGGCACCGCTGACAAAGGCCACGAAATCCTGCGCGACCGCATCGAAGCGCGGTTTATCTGCAAGAAACTCGCTGGTAATGCCGTGCACCTCAATCGCGCCCTGATCAATTTCTCGATGGGGATTGATGTACTGGTGAAAATGATTGCCGGTGAGCTTGCGGTCTATAAGCTCAACACAACCTATTTCGATAATCCTGTGGCCCTGACTGACCTCCAGCCCGGTAGTTTCTGTATCAAGTACAATTTGTCTCACGCTTTTTGGGCCCTCTTGCGCGCGCGGATACTATCCGAGCAGTTCATCAATACCACGATTGGCCAACGCATCGGCTCTATCATTCTCAATATGGCCGCTGTGTCCCTTCACCCATCGCCAATCCACATCATGCCGCTGATTCTGCTCGTCCAGCATCTGCCACAAGTCGACGTTTTTAACAGGCTTGCGGGCAGCGGTTTTCCAGCCCTTGGCTTTCCAGCCGACAAGCCATTTCGTAATGCCGTCTTTCACATACACGGAGTCAGTGGTCAGGATAGCCGTACAAGGTTGTGAAAGTGCACGCAACGCTTCGATGGCCGCCTGTAGCTCCATACGATTGTTGGTAGTGTCTCGCTCACCGCCAAACAACTCACGTTCGTTATTTGCAAACCGCAGCAAGGCACCCCAGCCGCCAGGCCCGGGATTACCCCGACAGGCACCGTCGGTAAATATCTCAACTGTTTTCAAGCGTCATTATTCCTTTGTGTTGCAGCTAAACGGGGTCTTGGCGCGGGAGTGGCCGGGGACGCGGTAGGTCTTGGCTTAGGCACCAGACCAATAAGGCTCTCGCGTCGCACTCTGCGCACGCTCTTGGGCGGGTGCCGCGCGCCCACCTGCTTTAGGGCGTGCAGAACATACACCCCGCCCAGCGGCAAATTATGTCGGGTCGCCCAGCCATCGCCACGCTGCAGCCAACCACGCAGGCGCTGGCCGCCGACGGGGGGTACCGAAAAAAGGCGAATGTTGTCCTGCACTTCACAGCCCAGCAGGTGCAACCAATCTGTCATACGCCCCTCGCTCACCGGCCGATAAGCTGACCACAGAGGATGACGCAAGGCCCCTTTGGTGCGCCCGGCTAGGCCATAGAGGCTCCAGGGATTAAAACCAATTAATATCAGCCTACCCTGGGGGGTCAACACGCGCTGAATTTCTCGCAGCACCTGATGCGGATCTTCGGCGAACTCCAGACAATGATGCGCAATAACTGTATCGATACTGTCACATTCCAGAGGCAACTCTTCAGGAATGGCCGCCAAATCAATACTTTGGCCTTGCGCAGGGCCACAGTAGATTCTGTGGTGGATGGGACTCTCATGGCTCAGGGGTTGCTCTGTACGCACGCCCAGCTGAAGAATGTGATAGCCGAAAGTCGTATCCAACACATGCTGGATAGCCTGACGTGTCTCGGACAACAGGTAGCGACCGTTCTCACTGGCATACCAGGATTCCAGTTCTGTTAAAATATCGCTACAATCCAACCGCATGAGACTTTCTTCAACGCCTTTGTTTCACCGCTACAATCACAGCGCAGTGCCTATTGATGCCCTGCGCAATACTACTGCATTTTCCTTTCTTTGGAACGCCTGAGCCATGCACGATATTCAAGCCATCTCCGCTTTTTCCGACAATTACATCTGGTTGCTCTGCGACAGGGAGGCTGGCCAGGCGTTCGTTGTTGATCCTGGGGATGCCGCTCCGGTTATCGCAGCTCTGGAGCAGCAGCAGCTCAACCTATCGGGAATCCTTATCACGCATCATCACTTTGACCATGTGGGCGGGTTACAGACGCTCTGCGACCGCTACGCCCCTGTTGTGTATGGTCCATGTAATCCAGCAATCGACGGCATTCAACATGCGTTGGTTGCAGGTGACCGCATTGAAGCGTTGGGTCTTTCCTTTGATATCCTGGAAGTTCCCGGGCACACCCTGGACCACATTGCCTACTTCCATGGCCCCGACCATCCCGTACTGTTTTGTGGCGACACCCTCTTTGCCGGAGGCTGTGGGCGATTGTTTGAAGGGACCCCGCCGATGATGCTGGAGTCCCTGCGCTCGCTGGCCGTACTTCCAGCCGATACGCAAGTGTATTGCGCGCATGAATATACCCTGGCTAACCTCGCTTTTGCGCAGGCCGTAGAGCCCAACAATCAGGTACTGAGCGAACGGGTTGCCGCCGCACAGGCTACCCGAGAGCGCGGTGAGCCCACCGTACCTTCAGAACTGGGGCTGGAACTTGCCACCAATC
>JBLFXU010000245.1:0-5276 GCA_047609575.1 Bacteroidia bacterium
CGGACTTGCGCTGGAAGTGCTACTGCTGTGGTGGATACCCAAAGTGATCTCCGGTATCTACACACCCGTCACGCTATCGTGGGCACCACACCATCCCATGCTTGAAACGGGACGGTACCAGGACACCCGTGGTTGGAAATCGCCTGTGGGGACACTATTGTCCGCTGGCATGGAGTACCACTTGGTACACCATTTGTTCCCCGCTATTCCATTGCATAAAACACCCGCCGCATATCTGGAGTTAAAGCCATTATTGGAATCAGAGGGCACTCGCTTGAACGGCTTATAATACGATTGATGTTTGCACGCCCTCTCCCGCAGCCTACAATGCCGCCATGTCACTGCTCATTAATCAACACATAAACATCCCAATATCGGAGATAGAGCTAAACGCCATCCGGGCACAGGGATCGGGTGGCCAGAACGTCAACAAGGTGTCCTCCGCCGTTCACCTGCGCTTCGATGTACGCGCCTCGTCACTCCCTGAACACTATAAAGACCAGTTACTGGCAATGGAGGACCAACGCCTCAACAGTGACGGCATTGTCGTCATAAAAGCCCAGCGCTTCAGAACCAGGGAGAAAAATCGTGCGGATGCACTCGATCGCCTACGCGCTCTGGTGCTAGACATAACCAGGACGCAAAAGACGCGCAAAGCCACCAGACCCAGCCGCAATAGCCGCAAAAAACGCACAGACCAAAAAACACGCAGGGGCAAGACCAAGAATTTACGCGGGCGGGTAAACGAAGGAGACTAGGCCCGCCTGACCCTGCTCTGCCCCCCTCTGCCCCTCCTCTGTATCGCCTCTGTATCTCCTCTGCCTGAGCCCCACACCCAGCAGGCCACAGTGAATGTTGTTCAAAATAATTGAACCGCGCTAACCATTTTGGCCGACAAGCCCTGCGTTCAGAGTTTTCCTCTGGCGCACTGTGCACGGCAGACTATGATGTAGACACACTCTTATCCACTGCCGGAAAAACGCCATGAGCGACCACACGCCCCAGACCAACAAGCTATTGGTAGAACGTTTTTTTCAGGCCATGAATGAAGGAGACGTCAAGTTTATTGTCGACACCTATGCCGATGACGGTTACTTGCAGACTATGGGCAACACGCTAATTTCCGGCACCTACTCGCGGGAACAGATCAACGCAGCGGCTGGCGGTATCTATGAAGTGTTTCCAAACGGCCTGAGTTTTGAAGTCATCGACATGGTTGCGGAAGATGACAAGGTCGCGGTGGAAGCGACCAGCAAGGGCGAGCATATTTCAGGAAAAACCTACAGCAACCACTATCACTTTCTGTTCGAATTGCGCGAGGGGAAATTGTTATGCTTGAAAGAATTCATGGATACCGAGCGCGTCACTGATGTGCTCTGCGGCGGTCAGCGCCCTAGCGATATCGCCTGAAAGTAAACTGGAGGATTTACAATGCAACGAAGAGAACTGATCAAAGGCGTCGCCCTGAGCACCATTGCTACCAGCCTGCTCGCCCCCGCTGTCACCGCAGTCGCACAAGGCAAGTCTACCAGCGAGGCCAGTATCGCCCTGGCAGAATTGCAAAAGACGCTGGATGAGCTGGAAATCACATTTGCCAGCCCCGCCTGGAAGCTGCGCACACCGCAAGATTTTGCCGAGGCGCGCCGCGTACTGTTACACGCACTCATGCACGCACTTGAATCATGGCTGGAAGCGGATCCGGCGCGCCCATTCTTCACCGCGTTTATCAACCAGCATAAAAAACTGCTAGGAGACAATCCGGACGCACGCTACTTCTCCGCTGTGATTAACGATGAACATAGCTATCGCATTCGGGGCAATATCAGCGGCGCCACCTATACCAGCTTTACCGTCGAATTGGGTGCCGGTACCGATGGTGACGGTTTGGGTTCAACCCTTAACGACACCCAATTTTCAGCTGACAGTGATGGCAACTATGAGATAACACTCAGCGCAGAAAAGACCGAAGGCAGCTGGATGCAATTGCCTAAGGGGGCGACCAGCGTGACCACACGGCACTACTATGAACGCAAGCACAGCATTAATAATGATCGCATGCATCACATTCCAATCGACATAGAAAACACAGCAAGTGTACCGCCCAGAAAATCGCCGCATGACAGCGAAATTGCCGCAGGCATACGCCGGGTAGCCACCTTCATCAAAGGCAACGTAATTACCCTGAACGACGGTAACAGCCCGGGGTGGGTGTCTCGAGTACCGAACCAGTTTGTACCGCCCAAAAAGGATGATAGCCACGAGGCGATCACCTATGCAGCAAAGGACAATGTCTACGCCATGGCACCCTGGGTGCTGGCACCCAATCAGGCACTGGTGATTCGCGGAAAATTTCCAAGCTGTCGCTTTGCCAATCTAGTGCTGTTCAATCGCTTTCTTCAAACGCTGAATTATGAGGAACGCACTGTCTCCCTCAATCGGGCGCAAACAGTGCAGGACAAAGACGGTGGGTTTGAAATAATTTTGGCCCATCGGGATCCGGGTAGGCCAAACTGGCTGGACACTGAGGGACGCGCCTACGGCATTATGTTCTGGCGCTTCCAGTTACCGGAAGGGGACATCGCCCCCTTGGAAACACAAGTCATCGAGCTTTCCTGACGCTACTGCGACTGCGCGTTTGTTGCGCAGTCCGGTGTATCCGACGCCAGCCAATCCAATGCGTTACCCAACATGCGACGCACTTCGGGTTGGCTGAAAGCCTCGGCCTGATGACCCATCGCCGCGTACGCACTGCGCCCATCGCCCACACAGTTCGACCAAACCACCGGGTGGTCACCCATGCTCAAATCTCGCTCATGGCTCCACATTTTTTGTACCGGTGAGTAAGAGTCTTCATCGAGTGTTGCCAGAATGGTAAAGCCTTCAGTTCTTGGACTCTTCTCCCAGGAATACCACTCTTCCTCGTGCTGCCAGACATTCGGTAGCCCCTGCAATACAGGATGCGCGTGGTGCTCCAGGATCACGCTGGCACGCTGAAATTGAGGCCCCATAATGTGCGCCGTGAAGTCAGCACCCACAAGGTTGTCTCGATACCACTGCCAGCCCGCGTGCGAGCTATCGCCAGCGGCATGAATACCAAGCCAGCCTCCGCCCTGTTCCATCCAGGTCTGGAAAGCTTGTTCCTGGGCTGCACTGAGCATATCACCCGTGGCATTGAGGAATACGACCACAGAGAACGTCTCTAGATCGGACGCGTTAAACACCGCACCGTTCTCCGTCTGATAGAAACCCCAACCACGTGATTTAGTCATCTGCGCCAGAGCAATGCGGCCACTTTCAATCCCGTCCACATGACGAAAGCTATTTGTCTTACTAAAAATCAACACCGCTGGGTTCGCCATATCTGCGGGCACAGTAGGTGCAACCGTATCGTGTTGCACGGAGGGAAACAGGATGTTCCAGGCACCTATCTGCCAGATGCCAACCAGACTAATCGCCGCCAGCAACAAAAGGCCGACCAGCAACCACTTCAGTATGCGCATTCCCAAACTTGCTCCGGACATGATTCTGTCTCCACTCCTACGACGCTGCTTCGACAACCAGGACGCTCTATCGCTGCTGCGTTAAAGAGAATCCAGTTACTGCGATGATTATCGATTAGAGCCTATTTCGCCGCGTCAAACCAGTCATCGAAGCCGAACTTGCTGGAGGGCCCAATATGCATCTGCTCCAAGACGCCATGACCGACCCGGTCGCCACAGGTCGCCTTCACTACCTGCTGGATATGAATGTTCTCGACCGCCAGTGGATCCAGGTCGGCATCCTTCCAACTCTCAGCTTCAATAACCAGCTCACCGTGCCATTTACCATGGCCCCAGGCCGGGTGTTGGTAACCCAGCCCCTTCATGCGATGAACCATAACAGTCTCCAGATGGACCTCGAGGCTCTCACCCGATTTGTCGCGCATGGTGACAATGGCAGATTTGGCACGACGTGTCCCGGGAAGAAACTCAAATTGGTATCCCACCTCGCCCTGCCAAGTGCGCGCATGCGGGTCCACCGTTCCGGGAATGTCAGCGACCGTTGGATAGTGTGGCAAGAAACCCTGGTCTGTGTGCCATTGATGCCCAGCACCATCCTCAAACCAACCTGCGAGACTGCACTCATTTTCCCAGTGAATAGGCATCCAGCAAAAATGAATTGCCTGGTACTGCGGTAGCGGTGCGCCACCCGTATAAGCATCACCCACGGGACGAATCCCCCATGACCGATCCTTCAAACCAAATGTTGTACTGCCATCGACCTGCAACTCCTTGCCGTCATAACGAATCCAACCGGACCAGAAACCGAATTGATCCAAACGGGTGGCGTCCATCACAACATGACGCTCATTGCGCAGGGTCTGGCGCCCCTCTTCAATACAAGCCGTGCGCGGCGTAAACATCAGGTCACACTCGATTCCCGTGTCATTCGTTTCGATAACAATACGGTGTCGGCCCATGGGCTCGAGAATCTGCAGTGAAAATGGACCAATAGTGGTATCGGTGGGCTCATTGGGCGCCCTGCACGAGCCATGAAATGCATACTGATTGCCATCGATAGCCAGGCTCAGGCTGCCGTCCAGAACACCCAGGTTCGGGTAGCGGCACAGTCCCACACCGAAATAGAAACTGCCGTCTTTAGCATGGCCGTTGTACCAATAGCGATCGTACTGGAAACGATCGCTGGAGGCAGTGTGAAACACCGGCTCTGCAGTCTGGTGTATGGGGTAGTCATCAAACCTGGATAGCATTGCTGTGTCTCCTGTGCGCGTATTGGGACAAGCATGGACTAGCCACGGCCACCCAACAAGCCGCACTCGAAATCAGGCGTGCCATGACTAGTAAATCAAACCCCTTTGGCCACCCTAACGGGATCAGCACGGGTAGACTTTTCCACAGCTCTACTCTACGGTCGGGTTTTACCCTGAGGACATAGCAATGAGTCAGGCCCTGCTCGGTCTGCCCGTAATAATCGGCCTGGCGTGGCTGTGCAGCTCCGACCGCCGCCATTTTCCGCTGCGTCTGGTTGTAACCGGCTTACTCGCACAGATACTACTGGCACTAGTGTTTCTCAAGGTACCCCTGCTACAAGACGCGCTAATGCTGGTCAATCGACTCGTGCTGGCACTAGAGGAGGCCACCGGAAAAGGCACCGCAATGGTGTTTGGCTTTCTCGGAGGTGGCCCTGCTCCCTACCCGATAAACTCTACGGGCAACAGCTTTGTGCTGGCATTTCGAGCCCTACCTATTGTGGTCGTCTTCGCTGCATTGAGCGCC
>JBLFXU010000246.1:0-5273 GCA_047609575.1 Bacteroidia bacterium
TACTTTACGGCTATTATAGAAACGAGAATTCAGTAAGCGGCTACGCCCTCTGTACCTGTTCTCTATAGCTTCGCGCCGAGTGCGCAGCTCCTGAAAAATGCTCTTTGTGAATACGTGGAACCGCCCCTCTCTAATCATCCGCCAGGCGTTCACCATGCGATCACGCAGGTAGGCCAATTTTTTATTCAGCGATGCCACATTACATACTCCTGATAGCGTGCCGCTGCGGATCTGCCACGTGACCCCTGGGTACTAACTCGGACAGTGCACTCACCTTAACGCCGACTCCAGTTGTTAACAGTGGACAGGATTTCCCCAATAATTCACAGCCTGAATATAATTTATATTACCTATTAATCATAAGCATAGCGATGCTTCTTTATGCAATTTCACACATAAGAACTGCGTGGCCTGGCAGCGCCCTATAGCCTGGCAACCGCTTCAGCGGCCATCCGGGTTGCACCCGCAACAAGGCCTAGCCCGGTACAATCCCCAATGGCGAAAACCTTGAACTCGTCAGCAGCCAACGCCTGCGCTAGATCATCAGATGCCACTGGGGTTCCGGCAACAATGATACTGTCGCCTCTTACGAGCCGCTCAATACCGCCAGCGGTAATAAGCACCCCGTTACTGCGAATTGCCATGACCTCCACCGAGGTATTAACCGTAACCTGCAACTGATCAAGGCGATCCATATGCTCGTGGCGCCTTTTCTTGCCAACTTCGGGTGTGATTTTGTTCTCACTGGACACCAGGTGCACACGTCGGCCTCGGTGGGCCAGAAATTCAGCCAGCTCGACGGCGACAATATCTGCGCCCACTATCGCCACTTCCTTGCCAAGGGGCAGCCAGAATTGGCTGGCACGACGCATGAATGCCGGTGACAGGAAACGCTGCATAAAGGGCACAACGCTATTCACTAGTTGCTGCTGCCATCGTGGTAAACGCCAGGCCTCATCTGGCTGCAACTGGCCAGCTGCAACCTGGCGTAGCAGCCGCCCGGTAAGAACCGATGCCTGCTCGATACCAGGAATCTCCGGTGTGGCAACACTGGCACCGGTAGCAACAATGACCGCGTCGGGCCGCAGTGAGCGAATGTATTGGGGGTCAGCAGATACGCCCGTTCGAATATCAATCCTGGATTGCTTTACCTGGCGCAAAAGCCAATCGAGGAAACGTTCGTTATCACTGTGCACGATAGAGGCAAGCACCAGTGAGCCGCCCAAACGCTGCTGCTGCTCGAGTAGTATCACACTGTGCCCCGCCTGCGCAGCAAGCCGGGCTGCCTCCAACCCGCCTGTACCGCCGCCAACCACCACCACACGCTTGCTACCTGTGCTAACGATCAGCTCACCTTCTCTACCCGAGAACGGATTGACCGCGCAGCCCAAATTATCCAGGGTCTGCATGGAATCAATGCAATTCTCGCAGGAAATACAGCGTCGGATACTGGCTCCCCTGCCCTGCATCACCTTGCGCGGCAGGTTCGGATCGGCCAGTAGCGGACGTGCCATTGCGATAAGGTCGGCCTTGCCTTCCCTCAGGATACGTTCGCCTACCTCTGGATCATGCACCCTACCCACCAGCATTACTGGCACATCAACCACGTTCTTAAGTGCCTCGGCCTGCGCTACATTGTGGGCATCACCGTATTCTGATCGGCCAACCATCATAGTGACAAGAGCGTCTGAAATGCCGCCACTCACGCGAAAGCAATCCACGCCAGCCGCCACCAGTCGCGGCGCGAGTCGTTGCGTGTCGTCTACGGAGCGGCCACCTGGTGTACGTTCATAGCCAGAGATGCTTAAGGTGACAGGAAAGTCCGCGCCGGCACGGGCCTTGATTTCGGCGAGCACTTCAGTGATGAAACGTATCCGGGTGTCGGCTTTGAAGGCCGAGTATTCATCGGTGCGCTTGTTGCGCAAGGGAGACAAAAACGAGCCCAGCAGGTTATAGCAATGCGCAGCATGCAATTCGATACCATCGTAGCCGGCCTCCCTGGCTCTGCGCGTCGCCTCCCCATACTGTCGTGCAAGCTCTGGTAACTCGCTAACGTCCAGTGGCCGACTGTGCCAACCCCAAACAGGCGAGACACTGACAGAGGGGCCAACGGGTTGCGGGCCACCAAACATCGGCGCCACACTTTCCGGCCCGGTATGGCTCAACTGCGGCTGCACCTTCGCACCGTGCTGATGAAGGCGATCGGTGATACGCCGGTGGTCGTCGATAAACCGGTCATCGGCGAGGGTCATGGAGCGGTGCAGATAGCGGTGCGTTTCATCTACCGAGATCAGCTCCATCGTAATAAGACCCACTCCCCCTTTTGCCCGCTCTTCAAAATACCGAATAAGTCGTTCACTTGGCGTCTGGTCGTCATTGCAATAAGCGGTGGTCATGGGAGACATGACCATACGGTTTTTTAGCTCCATGGAGCCGATGCGTGCTGGAGAGCACAGGTGGGGAAAGTGCGTGCCGGGCCTGATGTGAGTGTATGACAAAAACAACTCCAATTTTTGTTGGCCAAGCGTGGACTAGCTGCGGTCCGGGTTCCTCGCCATTAAGGTAGCCGCGCGAATACTGAACACTACCTCATCGGACTGATTACGCAACTCTGTACGATAGGTGACGATACCGCATTGTGGACGGCTGCCCGAAGCGCGCAACTCGGCCACTATTGAAAAGCAGTGCAGCGTATCACCGGCATATACCGGCTTGTGCATACGCATCTGGTCAAAGCCCAATCCGGCGACGGCCATTTGCACCACACCGCTCTGCCATCTTTGGCTGGTGATTGAGAAGATCGAAAATATATGCGCGGAACAGGCGGTTAGGCCACCAAAAAAAGATTCCGCTGCTGCGGCCTCATCGATATGAAAAGGCTGGGGGTCCCACTGCGTGGCGAAGCTGATGATCTCCTGTGCAGTGACAGTATGCACACCAGCGGCATGCTCTTCGTTGAGCACCAGGTCATCGAAGTACAACGACCTTGCCTGCGCATCTGCGGTCATGGCTGCTCCTGGCGAGGGCATGATATTGATGGGTTACCGTGGCCTAAACGCATTTAGGACAGCGGCTGGCATCAAGGTGGCCTTCGCGCACCATCCAGCTTATCGCATCCCGGAAGGTCTCTGTGGGGTCGCGCAAGGCCAGCCCACGCTTGGCCAATTCATCGGTATTACGAATGTTGGGCCAGAGGGTGGCATAGCGCATTGTTTCTGCAGAAACAGGCGTATCGACCGATCTGAATTTGCGCACTATATCGATCATTCGACCGACCATGCGTAGCTTCCAGCCCTGTGCGGGAATTCGCTGCAACTCGCAACCGGATACAGCCTCTACAATGTCCGCCAGCTCCGTCCATTTGACATAAACACCGGGCAACAAAAATCGACCGCTGCCACCTGTCTGAACGAGTGAGCAGACGAAGGCGGCAAGATCGCGCACATCAACGTGCTGCATGCCACCGTCACCAAATATGCGAAATCCATTCTCGATACGATGCTGCATGGCTCTACAGGTATCAGATATTCCGGGGTCATCCGGGCCTATGACACCACCCGGATAGATAATGGCAATGGGCGCACCCTCTTCCTGCAATTGGCGCAAGTACAGCTCCGCTTCCACCTTACTCTGACCATAGGGCATGGCCGAAGGCGTGGGAGGAGACTCTGGAGTGATTTTGTTTCCGTCGCGATTAAATACGGCAGTAATGCTGGAGATGCAGACTATGCGTTCAATGCCATGCTTAAGCGCCGCTGCGACGACGTTTTTAACGCCGCCCACATTGACCGCAAACATTTCATCGGCCGATTTGGTCTGCAAAGGCGTCCCCGCCGCTGCATGGACGAGCGCGTCACAACCAGCCAAAGCGGCCTCAACACTGGCTGCATCTGTAATATCCCCGACGACATATTCCAGCTCGATACTGGGTTCACCGTAGATAGCACGCGCTTTTTCCAGGCTGCGCACCAGCAGTCGAACCTCCAGGCCAAGATCGCGCAACTGCTGGCAGACATGGTAGCCAACAAAGCCGGTACCACCGGTGACCATGACCTTCATTGGGCGGACTCAGTCTTCTTCAATGGTGATCACGTGATTTGGGCAAAAACGCGCGGCGGCCTCTACCTTCGCGCGCAGCTCCAGGGGGGGATTCTCCATGAGCACCCTCACTTGCGGATAGCCATCGTCCACTTCTACCACATCAAAGACTTCCGGCGCTTCACCCAGACACACGCTGTGGCCCTGACACAATTGGAGATCAATCTTTATTTTCATAGCCTACCCTCCGGTTTTCAAAGCCTACTTTTCGTTCAGGGCGAGCGCCGTTTGTAGCGCAATCGACACGGGGAACTGGGCTTGAGCACCATGGCTGAAAGATCGTCCTGATAGCTGTCGTTTGGATCTACCAGATCGAACTCATAACGCGGTAACAGCGCTGCAAAGATCGACTTTAACTGCATCATCGCAAAGGCATTGCCTGCGCATTTATGCGGCCCCCCGCCAAACGGAATGTAGGCCCACAATGTGTCCGGCTTCTCGCGGTGATAGTCGAAACGCTCCGGGTCGGGGAAGTAATCGGTGTTGCGGTGCGAACCGTAGGTGGAAATTGCCACCGTCTTGCCCGCCTCTATCAGCGTGCCGTTGTAGTCGATATCTTCCAGTACCCGGCGCATAAGTAGCACTAACGGCGGGTGCAACCGCAGTACTTCCTCGATAAACCTCTCCAGCCGCGGAATTTCCCTGAGCGCCTCCATAGTCAATTGCGCACCATCGGAAAACAGCTCCTGCAACTCATGCAAAACCTCTGCTGCTTGCTCCTTCGCGCGTGCCAGCTCCACGGCCGTCCAGCACGCCGTACCAGAACTGGTGTGATGCCCGGCAAACATGGTGGCAATCACCAGACCCGTCACCTCGTTGTCACTCAGGCAGGAGCCATCGGCATAGGTGCCGGACATGAACGTCTCCAACGCATCGCCATACTCTTTGTCGCTATTGTTGCGGCGCTCGGCAATGATCTCACTGATAAGCTCCTGTAATCGGGCTCGTGCATTATCTCGAGCTTCGAAGACGGGTTGCTGCATGTAGGGATCGACAAAAGCGATGGCCTGCAGACCGGCCTCCAGCGCATGGTAAAGCTCCTTGAACTCATCAGTTAGCTTATAGCGGAAATCTGAACCCAGCAGGCAGTGGCAGGCAGTGTTCAGTGTCAGCTGGATGAACTCGTCCAGAAAGTCTAGCTCTCCCTCGTCGCCCCAATCCGCTATCCAGTCTTC
>JBLFXU010000247.1:0-5264 GCA_047609575.1 Bacteroidia bacterium
TAGTCTGAATTGACAGACAACTTAACAATCACCAGATCACGACTGGGATTCACAAAGATGAATTGGTTGTACACGCCAATAGCGGCGTATTCCCCCTCGGAGGATTCCGGCACCCACCACTGATAGCCATAGCCCAGCGGGAAATCCTCATGCACGCCGGGCATAACGTGCGGCGCATCGGGCACTGTTGATGTCTGCACCCAGTCTTTCGATACAATTTGCTGATCGCCCCACGTGCCGCCCAAACGATACAGCTCGCCCAGTCTGGCGTAATCGCTAGCGGTGACATTAAGACCAAAGAAGGCCAGCTCAACGCCTGCGCTGTCTGTGAGCCAGTATCCATTAGACTCCATGCCCAGCGGATGCCAGATCTTCTGGGTTAGATAATCCGTCACACTGCGCCCGGTGGCAGCAGCCAATAACATTCCCAAGGCCTGACTATCGGCAGAGTTGTATCGATTGACTGTTCCCGGCTCAAACTCTCGCTGCAAGGAAGCGACAAAATCGCCAGCCACCCCACCCAGTGCCAACAACATGCCGAGTCGATTCACATCAGATGTGCGATCGCCATAATCCTCATTCCAGGCAGCGCCTGACGACATCTGTAGCACATCCTTGATCTTCGCCCCGTCGTAGGCAGAGCCCAACAGCGAAGGCACGTAATCACTGATCGGTTTCTGGATATCAATTAGACCCTCCTTGACGGCGACACCAATACCCGCCGAGATGAAGCTCTTGGCCACGGACATCGACAACCAGTTCACCTGGGGGCCACCGGTTAGCCAATACTGTTCAAAAACGATTTTGCCATTGCTCAGCACCAGCAACGCGCTGGTGTCGGTGCTTTCCAGAAACGTTGTGACATCCACAGTTTGATCGCGATAGGGAAATGTTTTGGGCAGCTGCAGACCAAGGTTCTCGGGAAATGGTTGGGGGTCTGGCGCTGCACGCATTGTGCTGAAAGGGAAAAACTCGGTGACTCGACCGAAGTTCTGGTATTGCTCAGCGCCGGTAAATAGGGTGGCCATCATTCGAGCTCGCCGGAGTTCAGATTGGTAGACATACCCCATCACCAACACTGCGATTACAACCAGTACCACTAATGCCAAAATTTTATTTTTCATGCGCTCCCTTTCTTCCTGAAACCGCTACCCAAGGCGGGCGCCCGGCACCTATCATTTCGACAACGACGCGCGAGACCCGACAAAAAACTGCCAAATTTCCTGCGCGGCAACAATATCATTATTCGTGCCCCCTAAAAGCCTCGGCAGCCTTAACTGGGGATGGGGCGCATTGTGACCACCACCCACAATGGTGTATAGCACAACAGGCTTCTTACCCACAGCCTCCCATGCACTGACCACAACCGTGCTGTCATCGTCTGCGTCTCTATCTGGCAGTTGACGAGTGGAGGGCTCCCCGACATGCCCGGCCAGCCGCGCCCAATACTGCACCGCGTCCGGTGAAGAGATTACCTCTCCTCGATCACCGAGCAGGCCATACAGGGCCACCGTACCGCCTTCATAGGGATTCATAGGATCATCAGTGCCATTCATCAACAGAAATGCCACCGGCACACCTGACGCCTCACAGTCCATATTGGCAGGCGTGGGCAGACTGGTGGCCACGGGGGCAACAGCCGCAACCAGATCCGGCGCCTCCAGCGCCAGCCGCAGCGCCATTTGTCCGCCGTTGGATACACCCGTGGCGAAGACCGCACTGCGATCTACCGCATACTCCTGCGCAAACAGGTCAACCAACTGACGCATAAAGCCAACATCATCGATCTGTAATTGATTGGCCGCGTAGGGACCCGCTTTACGGCAGCCGTTGTAATGATTTTCAAAACCTACCGGATAAACAACGATAAACCCCTCTTCTTCCGCCAGCGCCTCGAAGGCATAGCCGAACATACGCCTGCTCTGCTGGGCATCGCCACCAGAGCCATGGTAGACAAAGACCAGCGCGGGAGATGGGTCCAGGTTCGCCGGCTTGTAAAATGTGTACGCTCGGGAATGACCATCCCAATCCACCGTGTGGCTCTCAATCGTGCCGGGGAGTGTCAGCGTAGGTGGCAATTGATAGAACAAGCCGTAGGTAAGCGCTGTCAGTACGACCAGAAAACCCGTGACCAGGGACCATGCCCAGCGCTTTCCCATGGATCTTTACTCCCGTCTAACGTTGTTACGCAGAGTCATGCGCTGTTCTTGAGGGTCAAACGGCTACAAGGCAGTCGATCAACCCTATAGAAAAATTCCCTCCTAACCGGGCAGCGTTTAATTTTCTGTATCAACCGCCATCATCGGGAAACCCTTTTCGGGATGTGCAGGTCTCGCAAACTAGTCCATCAGCGTCGCGCCAAAGACCGATATGCCGGTCAAAATAGAATCCGCCATAGGTGCCCTTGTAGCTTTCGTTTATGCGTTGCTTACTTTGATGCCGCAAACGATTTTTGACTTTAAGGCTCTTGAGCTGCTTGTTATGCAACACGCAGACACCATTAGCGATGTCACCGTCCCAGTGAATCATCCACTTAACACCGTCGTTATGCTTGGACAGCGATATGGCCTCAATCGGCAGGCGCTTGAGTTCCGGCGTCTCCTTCATGACTTTCTTCTTGCATTCCTGTACCTACTCCCTAAATCTATCGGCCAAAGCTGCCGGACTTCCCAACGCGCCCGCCGCGATGCACAATACAAGGGCAATAATACAACATCTCATTTGACTGCCTCCATGACGGGCAAGCCAGAAGCATAAACGCTATACCCGGACTTGCAAAGACCTTCTCCGCCGGCGCTGTGCCCAGCGAAGAATGCTCTTTCTAGCATTTGCTATATAACGCATTCGAATCCAGACTACGGCGCATATCTGATGGAGAGCACACCTATTTCGCTAGCCAATAGCCTTGGCTAGCCTATTTCAGAGATTTGATATGTTTCGACCCAGAACACACCACATCGTCAGCTTGCTGTTTTCGCTACTATTAAGCGTCAACAGCTGGGCCGAACTGGGCTACCCCGCACAAGTAAAGCCGATTATTGAGCAGCGCTGCATGGTCTGCCACGGCTGCTACGACGCGCCCTGCCAGTTAAAGCTGGACGCCCATGCAGGACTGGAACGCGGCGCAAACAAAGACAAGGTTTATGACGGCACTCGCCTGGTAAGCGCAAACATGACTCGCCTGTTTGAAGATGCGAACAGCGAGCAACAGTGGCGCGACAAGGGCTTTTATCCGGTCCATACCGATAAAGATGGAGAGACCAGCGTGCTGCAACGCATGTTAGAGCTGAAGCAGGCGCACCCACTGCCGGCGGGGGAGCAACTGCCGGACAGTTTTGACCTCGCACTGAACAGGGATCAGCAATGCCCACGCAGGGGAGAGTTCGACGCGTTCGCCGAAAAATATCCTTTATGGGGCATGCCCTATGCCTTGCCCGGCCTGACGAGCGAAGAACACAACATTCTTGCCAGCTGGGTCGAACAAGGTAGTCCCGGCGTTGAGACTGCACGGCAAACAGTGGCAGAGGTCGCCGCGGTTGAACGGTTGGAAGCTTTCCTCAATGGTAGCAGCGACAAGCACAGACTGATGTCGCGCTACATTTACGAACACCTGTTTATCGCTAACCTGTATTTTACGGACGCTGGAAGCGGCGAGCGCTATTACAACATGGTGCGCTCAAAGACGCCGCCCGGAGAACCGGTAGAGATTATCGCTACGCGACGCCCCTATGACTCTCCTGGGAAAGACCCCTTTTTCTATAGGCTGCAATCGGTCAAATTCGCAATACTGGACAAGCGGCATATGCCCTATGCCCTGAGTGCCCAAAGACTGGCACGCTGGCGGGAATTATTCCTGCAGCCCAACTACGAAATTACCGAGCTGCCCAGTTACAAAACCAACGTCGCCTCCAACCCCTTTGTGTCCTTTGCGCAGCTGCCACAAAAATCGCGCTACAAGTTCATGCTGGATGAGGCGCAATTTACCCTTATGGGATTTATCAAAGGCCCTGTTTGCCGAGGTCAGGTGGCGCTCAACGTCATCGACGATCACTTCTGGGTCGTATTTATGGACCCGGACCGGGAAAGTGGAATCGACAGCCCGGAATTCCTCAAGCGAGAGAGCAAAAACCTAAGGCTGCCAACGGGCGGCGGCACCGTCGCAGCTCTGGTGCAATGGTTACGCTATTCGCGCAACCAACTGAATTTTTTGAAAGAAAAATCAAAGTATATTCAGCAAGCCACCGGACAAGGTGGCACCAAATTGGCACTGGACCTGATCTGGGACGGTAACGCAGAAAACGACAATGCGTCTCTGACCATCTTCCGTCATTTCGATAGCGCCTCTGTGGTGAAGGGCATGGTGGGAAGGCACCCCAAAACAGCATGGGTGATCGACTACTCTCTACTGGAACGCATTCACTATCTTTTGGTAGCCGGCTTCGATGTGTACGGCAGTGCGGGCCACCAGTTGGAAACCCGACTGTACATGGACTTTTTGCGCATGGAAGGCGAGCAGAACTTTCTCTTTTTCCTACCGCCTGAGACCCGACTTGCGTTGCGCGACCTCTGGTATCGGGGCGCCAGGGATCACGTGAAGAAATACGTCATGACCGAATCCATCGCTTACGACCGGGATACTGACATTCTCTATACCAGCGAGGATCCAAAGGTAGAATTACTGGAAATGCTCAAGGCCAGGCAGTATGGCGCCAACACGCATGGCTATGACATCGGTGAGCCGCATCTCATTGATCTGCAAAATCTGACCGGAAAGTCCCTCAGCCTGCTACCGCCCGTCTCTTTTCTTGAGGTGATCGACCCACAACGCAGCGAACGCATGTACTCGTTGATTCAGAACAGCGGCTTCAAGAACAATACGCAGGCTTTCGAAGAAGAGAATCGTCGCCTACCCAAAGAAGACTATCTGTCTGTGGTCAGAGGTTTCATCGGCTCCTATCCAAACCAGTTTTTCCAAATATCGGAAAAGGAGCTTGAGAAGTTTGTGGCGGACATCGGTGCACTGGAAAGCGAGGAAGACTATCGCAAACTGGTATCACGCTATGGGGTTAGCCGCAACGCAAGCTGGTTCTGGAAACTGTCGGACAATTTTTATGAGCGCTATCAGGAGCTGCGCCCCAGAGAGGCAGGCCTGTTTGATTTGAACCGCTATGAGAACCGCTAGCGAGCAGTGGCCTAAAAAAGTTAATCGTTATAGGCCGCCATCATCGCATCAAGGTCCATTGCATTGAGGAACCTTGCGAAGG
>JBLFXU010000248.1:0-5242 GCA_047609575.1 Bacteroidia bacterium
CGTAGCATTTCAGGATTCACTGCTGGTGAAGTATGAGCCTGGCTCGGGCAAGTTTGTGAAGTACGAGCTACCGGTGCTCAATGAACTTCCCTATGCACTCAATGTGGATCGCGACCGAGGAGTTGTGTGGGTTAATGGTAATCAATCCGATACCATTCTGAGCTTTGATATCGCCACCGAAAACTGGAAGGTTTACCCCATGCCGCGCCAGCGCTTCTTCACGCGTGATATCGAGATCTCTGAAGAGGATGGTGCTGTCTATACCACCAACTCACACTTCCCGACCTGGCAATCAGAAGGGGCGGTACCCACGTTACTTCGAATCACGCCTTCGGCTCAGTAGCGGGCCTGCAGATGCACTGCATGTCTTACTATCCGAGCGGTTTGATCGGCGCACTTGTGTTCTGCTTTGCGTTGCAGGCCCAGGCTAGCGGCGATCCGGACTGGTTGTACTACGGTGGCGATCAGGGCGGACGCCACTATTCCAAAGTAGACCAGATCAGTCGTGAGAACGTCGAGGAACTCGATGTAGCCTGGATTTATCGCAGCGGCGATATGCAGCGCTATGGCGCAGAAATGGGAAAAACCTCAACCCAGGCTACGCCTATCCTGCTGCCCTCGGCAGCTGGCGAGTCACTGGTCTATTGCACGCCCTTTAATCGCGTTATTGCACTGGATCCGGCTAACGGGAAACAGCGCTGGGAATTTGATCCGCAGGTCGATCGCCGCGGTGACCGCCCCTTTCGCTGCCGGGGCGTGAGTTACGCAGAAGATAACCGGGTATCGGAGGGGCAGGCCTGCCGGCACCGTCTGTATATGGGCACACACGATCGCAAACTGTGGGCACTGGATGCCGTTACGGGTGTTCCCTGTGAACAGTTTGGCGATGGCGGCAAGGTTGTGCTGTATGGCGAAGCCGACTATGTCCCTGGTGATGTCAGTAACTCCTCCGCACCGTTGGTGGCGGGCGGGGCGATCGTCATCGGGTCTACGGTGATTGATTTCGCTCGGTCAAAGACACCTCGTGGCACAGTTAGGGCCTTCGATAGCCACAGCGGCGCACCACTGTGGCAGTTTGATCCACTGCAAGGTTATCAGCAGAGCGGCAGTGCTAACGTCTGGGCGCCCATGTCTGTGGATGAGGCGCACGGACTCGTATACCTGCCCACCAGCGCCGCGTCACCCGATTACTATGGCGTACATCGACCGGGTGATGGCTTGTATGCAAATAGCATCGTCGCGGTTGACCTGCGCAGTGGTGAAGTGCGTTGGCACTTTCAGCATGTGCGCCACGACCTGTGGGATTACGACACACCGGCCCAGCCTATATTGTTCGAGTGGCGCAAGAATGGCCAAAGCATTCCTGCGCTGGCCCAGTTGACCAAGCAGGGCTTTGTTTTTGTCTTCAACCGGTTGACTGGGAAGCCGCTGTGGGAAATTGTCGAGCAGCCTGTGCCACCTTCCCAGATACCCGGCGAGCGCACAGCGCAGACGCAACCGAAGCCGATTGCGCCACCTCAGTTCCTCGACCCATTCCTGATGCCCGCGGATGCCTGGGGTCTGACACCTTTGGATCGTGGCGATTGCGCTAGACAACTGGCTTCGCTGAACAACCTTGGCCTGTTTACGCCCACCAGTGAAAAACTGACGCTAATGTTTCCAGGCAGCCTGGGCGGACCGAATTGGGGGGGCGGCGCGCTGCTGGGTGACTCGGGCATCTTACTCGTTAACTTGAATAATCTGGCGTTTACCGGACGCTTGATTCCCACGCCTGTCACCGATGATAAGGCTGCCGCGAAGCACGATCATCCGGCAGCGGGTCACCGCATGCAGGTCACTATGGACGGTACGCCTTACAATATCGAAATCGGCAGCCTCCAGTCGTTCCTGGGTATTCCCTGCAATTCACCACCGTGGGGCAAATTGGTTGCAGTGGACCTGTTCAATGGCACTATCAACTGGGAGGTCGCCCTGGGGTCGGTGCACGAAATGGGCCCTGTGTCGGCGCCTTTCCACATAAATTGGGGTACACCCAATCTCGGTGGCGGGCTGGGCACAGCGGGAGGCTTGTTCTTTATCGGCGCTACCATGGACAGGCAGATACGCGCTTTCGATGTGAGCAATGGGGACACCCTTTGGCAGTACACGCTGCCTGTTGATGCCACAGCTACGCCAATGACCTACAGCTACCGTGGCCGGCAGTATGTGGTTATTAATGCCGGTGGCCACCATATGTTTAATCGGGGGCAGGGCGATTATCTCTATGCTTTTGCCCTGCCAAAATAAACGGAACACGCCGTGAAGAAAATTTTCGCCAGTCTGGCTTTTCTCACTCTTGCGCTAGTTGTCATGCTTGCCATATTAGGCGGCTGGCTCTTGGTCAGTGACTCGCCGATGAGGACCATTGAAGCGTTTGCTGTTCGGCACGCTGATAAACTGCCGCTGGAGACTATTGGCGCAACGCTGTTCGATAGTCACTGTGCCAGTTGCCACGACAATCCCGCTATGCATGCGCCATCGCGCGAAGCCTTGTCAGGTTTTTCTATGGAAACTGTCATGGTGGCGCTTGAGTTTGGCAAGATGCAGCCGATGGCCGAGCATCTGAGCAAACAGGAACGCTGGCTAATCTCAAATTATTTGGCAGGTTCGGCTCCACCGGAAACCTGGATAGCGGAAAACCTCTGTGTGGATTCAGCCCGGGCCAGCACTACCGCTTCTACCAAGGCCTATGTTTCGAATTGGGGTTTGGGCGCAACGAATCAACGCTTTGTGCCCGATGAGTTGGCGGGAATCAATCGGGGTAATGTCGCGTCACTGGAGTTAGCCTGGAGTCTGGCTTTCCCCAAGGTCACCGATATGCGATCCCAGCCAGCCATCATCGGCGACACAATGTACTTCGGTGACAAGACCGGTAAATTTTATGCTATTGACCGGCACACCGGCTGTATCCGCGCTCACAAAAAGTTGCTTAGTGGTATCCGTTCTGCCATTACGGTGGCGACGCTAGAGAATGACAAACAACTACTGGTGTTTGCCGATTCCATGGCCTCTATCTATGCACTGGATCCTGAGTCCCTGGACACGGTTTGGCAGCAGGAAGCACGCATCTACGAGACATCGGTCATCACCGGTTCGATCAGCTATCACGACGGGCGCCTGTTCGTGCCCCTGTCATCCTATGAGGTTGCAGTCTCAGGCAGCCCTGCGCATATCTGCTGTAAATCTCATGGCGGTGTTGTCGCTTTGGAGGCGACCTCCGGGGAACGTCTCTGGGAATGGCACGGTACGGCGGATGCGACCCTACAAGGCCATAATGCGGAGGGCGGCGAGTTGTACGGCCCCTCCGGCGTCAGCGTCTGGAGTACCCCTACAATCGATGCTACGCGTAATCGACTCTATATAGGCACAGGTGAAAACCTCTCACACCCGGCCACTGACATGTCAGATGCCGTCGTTGCCCTGGATTTGGACAGTGGGGATCTTGTCTGGCGTTTCCAGGCCACGCGGGATGATGTTTGGAATGCGGCCTGCCTGAATAATGGCGCCAACTGTCCGGAGAATGCCGGGGGCGATTTTGATTTTGGCGCCTCCGTTATTCTGGCCACCGCGCCGGATGGCAGTGACCTGCTGCTGGCGGGGCAAAAGTCCGGTGATGTTTTTGCGCTTAATCCCCAAACCACTAGCCGGGACGGTGAAGTAGTGTGGCACCGGCGTGTTAGCAATGCGGCGATTGGGCCTAACCTCGCCCAGACTACCACCAACGGTGGAGTCCACTGGGGCATGGCCTTGTCTGGCGAGCGCCTGTTGGTTGCGGCATCTGATCCAGAGCGAAATCGCCCAGAGTACATACCGAAACCGGGCATGCATGCCCTGAATTTGGCCGATGGAAAAATACTCTGGCGACAAAGCGTGCAGCGCGGCTGCTTTATCGCGGAAGAGGACAAGCCGCTGATCGGACTGCAAAATATGCGCGCCGGTAAGAAGCGTGGGTTGGAGGATCAGTACCGTTGCTCATTCTATTACGGCTTGTCTGCTGCTCTGGTCGCGACCAGTGAGCTGGCTTTCAGCGCGGGCCTTGACGGTAAAGTACGCGCTTACGATGTGCAGTCGGGTGAGGTTCTGTGGCAGGTGGAAACCGCAAAACCCTTTGCGGCCAGCAACGGCATTACCGGACATGGCGGTGCCATCGATGTCAGTGGACAGGTGTTGGCAGACGGTTGGCTTTACGTGCAGTCGGGGTATTCCATGTTCGGTCAACTACCAGGCAATGTGCTGTTGGCATATCGGGTTAGCGAAGACTGAGCAGTTCTGTTTGTACGAAAACAGGGATGTTTCATCAGTGCGACTGGCGTAGGCGCAGTGTTCGCACTCACGACCTATTGCATTGAGTGATAGGAGAGAGGTAAGTCTGGGCTTCGCAGATCTTGGCGCCCTAATGGTGGCAGAGCTTATCAGGCACAATCACAAGTACATGAAGAGGTAGATTCCCAGGGATTTGCATCCGTCCTATTTGTCTATCGCGCACTTCCTGGGTGCATCCGTAGCTACCAGGTTTTTCAGAGTCTCGTTCTCTGGGAGAGGTGCACAGACTGCTTCAGAAGAAGATAGAGAAGATTTAGCGGGGAGTAAGAACAGGCATCGACCGAGCAGTATGACTAGTCGATTGACCTGTTCATTGGCCTGTTCATTGGTGCTCTGGTGAATTGAGCAGCCTGACTTTAGGCCGCCTCTTCTTCCTTGGCAATTTCCTCGACATTTTCCTCGGCATTTTCCTCGGCATTTTCCTCGGCATTTTCTTCGACAATGTCTTCGGGCTCGAGCTCGGCTAACTTGGCCTCCAACTCTTTCACCTTGCGTTCCAGCTCTGCCTTTTCACCCTTGGTTTTGTTCAGAGATTTTTGCAGCAAGTCGTTGGCGCCCTGGTTCTCAGTCAGCTTCTTCTTGGTGGCGTCGAGGTTTTTCTTCATTCGGGCCGGATCAAACTGCTTCAGCGTCTTGTTCTCTGTTCGCTCTTCGGCTAGATCCTTCTGCAGCGTTTTAACACGCTTCCTAAGGTCACCGGATTCTTGCTGCAGTTTCTCAGTACGATTGTTCAGCTCGCGATTCAACTGCTCTACACGCTGGTTCGCAGTGGCCTTTTCAGACAGATCAGTGATCGTCTGCAACTGTCTGGCGACAGTGGTCGTTAGCTCTTCTTTGGCTTGGGTGCCCTTCTCAATTTCCGCCGATTTGGCGTCGAGTT
>JBLFXU010000249.1:0-5232 GCA_047609575.1 Bacteroidia bacterium
TTTCCGCTTGGGAGCCGGTTCCCGTTTATATGCCTCTTTACCGTATCGGTTAATTAACTGAGAATGTGTCATTGTTTCCCTGCGATGACGGAGTTATTAGTGTTAGCCAATCAGGCCAAGTCTGATCCTGTGACGGCCATTCTCGAGGCAGCCCGGCAATGCTATGTCGACATCGGCATTGCCGCCACGGGTATGCGCGAGGTTGCTGATCGCGCCAGCGTTGCGCGCTCTACGGTGTACCGTTACTTCCCGGGCCGCGATGACCTTCTGGTGGCTACCATCAAGAAGGAGATGGAACTTGTCAACGATCTGATCCGCGAAAAGCTCGGTGGGTATGACAATCCCGCCGACACCGTGGTAGAAGGTCTGATCCTGGCCATTAAAGAGATTCCCCGAAGACCGCTGCTGGCCGCCGTTTTTGCGTCGGAGGAGGGGAGCCGTGCGCGCCGGGTGGTGTGGAGTTCCGACGTCATTGTGCGTTTTGGCGAGGAATTGATGGACCACGTGATTCGTCCCAGCCAGGACGCTGGCTTGTTGCAGGACGCCGTGCGCCCCGAGGTTCTGGTGGAATGGGTCTACCGTTTCTTGTTGTCCTTTCTCACCCTGCCCAGCAATTGGGTCAGCAGTGATGAGGAATTGCGCACTACGCTGCACGCGCTGCTTGTGCCGGTTCTTCTGAAGCCGGCTGCTCTCTAAAACTGGCGGCTGCCAGTATTTCATGGGCACAGTTGTAGCCGGGCAGGAATGTCACACCCGGTCCCGGGTGACATGAGGCGCCGCAGAGAAACAGGTTGGCTACCGGGGTAGTGTGCCCGGTGCCTGCCACCAAGCAGCGTTCACCGATCATCTGGTCCGGATGCAATAGACCGTGTGTCCAGTCGCCATTGGTGACGCCCTGCATGCTGGCAAAATGATCCGCGGAAAAAATAGCCTGATCCGTTATCAACTCACGGAAGTCCGGCATATATTGGCTGATGTGGTCGATGATATTTTCTGCCGCCGCGTCACGCAGTTTACCGCGTTCAGACTTGTCGGCATCGCAGGGAAAGTAGAACGCATAGGCACTGGCGATGTGGCATCCAGGCGGCGCCAGTGTGCTGTCCATGACGGTGGGGATCTGGAATGCCAGCGGCATGCGCGCGGGCAGTTCACCGGTTAGGCAAGTCTGGTAAGCCAGTTGTAGTTCTTTCGGGTCAAGCACCATGGCACCGCCAAAATGCGCGCCGCCAATACTGTTCAATTTGTTAAAGTGCTGGCTGTAGGTGGGCAGTCCTTTTAGCTTGAACAGCATGTGAATGAATGCGCCCTTGTGCGTGAAGGCGTCCACCTTCTCTTGGTCCTGTGAGAGCAGTTCGTGTTCAACCAGCAAGCCGTTGAAGGTGGCCTGCTTGTCGAGATTCGACACAATCACATCTGCGTACAGGCAGGTACCATCCTTGAGTGTTACTCCGGTAGCCCGATCGCCCTGGGTGAGGATGCTTGCCACCGGTTGTTTCAGCCGAACCTCACCGCCCAGATCCTCAATTTGGCGAGCGAGAGATTCTGACAAACTGCCCATGCCGCCGCGTACGCGCTGCATCAGGCCCTCGGAGCCTTCCTGCGCCATGGTGTAAATCAAGCAAAGGCCGGAGCCGGGTGTGTAAGGTCCCTTGTAGGTAGCTTGCACGGCAGCGAAGGCCATGCTGGCTCGCAGCTCGGCGTGTTTTACCGGGTCTGGGAAGAATCGATCGATGATATCCATTGCCGAGCCTTTGAATGCCAGCTCCAGATGCTCGCGCTCTTTTTGCGTGGCCGCCTCGGCGATAATGTCTTCCAGAGCCCTGGGGGCTTTGCGCGCAGTGAAGCGGTCCAGGACACGTGCAGGATACTGGCAGAATTTCATCAGTCGGACGAAACCGAGCATGGCGCTGGGTCCAAAACTGCGCAGGATATTGAACGCCAGCTTCCAGGGCTGCCTGAAGAAAACGAGCGGTCTGCTATTAGCGCCAGCGAGGTTAACGGCCATCACTGGCAGGGGAATTAGCTCTACGCCATGATTCTCGAAGTCAAAGTAGTCGCGGATCTCTTTAGACAGTGGAAACAGGCAACTGGCACCGACCTCATTGCGGCAGCCCTTGAGAATCTCGCGGGTACCGCCCATGCCCCCCACGTAGTTGTTCTTCTCCAGGATCAATACGCGACTACCGTTGCGCGCCAGAACGAGACCTGTGGCCAGACCGTTGTGACCAGCACCTACTATAATGGCGTCAAAGTGATTTTCAGCCTGTGTAGTTTGCGCATCCATACCTTGTCTCCTGCGTACCGCTTGTTCGGAACCGTAATGGGACATATTATTGAAAATGTCCGATGGCAGCAAGCGTTGCTCTGCGGGCAACCAGTTTAAAAGGGGGCCGGTACGAATGAGAGTATTGTTAGAGATGGGTAGCATGGCCAGGCTGGCGATTGCGGCGTCCCTGCGTTTGGCGGGCGATGCCTTGGGTGACTATACCGGCGCAAGTCTGCCCTACCGCGCCGATGATGTGGCCCAACCGGAGGCCTTATCCGCCCTGATGAATTCTGGCCTAGTAGACGCGACTCTGGGCCCGGTGCACATTAGGGCGCTATCCAGGCAGGACATTCCCTCGGTGAGTAGCAACTGCCACAACCTCGTGTTGTCCATTGAGCAGGAAGAAGGCGGCCAACTACCCGACAGTCTTTTTGTAAAGTTGCCGATGGAATCGCGAGCCACCCGTTGGTTCTTCTGTATTATCAACTCATGGCGCCTTGAATCGCATTTTTGCAAGCATGTCGCGCAGAATATCCCCCTGCGCACACCGGCGACGTTTGCCACGGATTACCGAGGCGGGCGTTTTTTCCTCGTGCAGGAAAATCTCAATATTGATCCTGCTGTTACCTTGTTCACCAATCCGGACATGCTGGCCGGTCCTTCGCTGGAGCAGGTGCACAAGTGTCTGGACGCGTTTGCGCGTCTGCACGCAGAACATTATGATCTTTCGCGGCAGGAGCAGGACAAGATACTGCCCTTCGCTAATCACTTGTTCCTGTCGTCTGACATGGGAACAGTCTCTCGTACACTGAACCGCCTCGCACTAAAACCCTGTATGAAAAAGCGCCCTGGCGCTATTCCCGAATCAGTTGCACGCGCTTATCGTGACTCGGTAGAACACTGGGATACGTTACTTGAACACTGGTTTAGCGGTCCACTTTGCCTGTTGCACGGTGATAGTCACCTGGGTAACTTCTTCGTCGATGGCGATGAGATGGGCATGCTGGACTGGCAGGCCGTGCACTGGGGTAAAGGTATTCGAGACGTGCAGTACTTTCTTATCGACTCCCTGCCCCCCAGTGTACTGGCTGCCAATGAAAGGGCGTTGGTTGATTACTATGTCAGGCGTAGAGGTCACTATGGCACTGCTATAGACCCTGAAGAGGCCTGGCAGGACTATCGCGGTTTCACCTTTCATACACTGATGACTATTGTGGTATCGATCGGGTTTGGTGCCTTGAATGAAGATCAGGACGCGCTCATGACGGAAATTCTCAAGCGTAGTGTGGCTGCGGTGCAGCGGGTCGATTACGCCGACTGGCTGCAACAAAGACTGGCGGGCTAGATTTTCTCAGAACTGAACTGAACTTGCGCCGGGCCACCTTGCCACGCACACTGTGCCGCGGCCTGCGGCTAATGATGAACCGCAAATACCTATAAAGGCTAGAAATGAGAGCAGTACGTTGCTGTGACAAGAAGGTAGAGGTTGTGGACGTGCCGGCGCCAACGGGTGACGGTGTGCGGGTCAAGATACGCTCTGCCGGGATCTGCGGCTCAGATATACACATGGTTAATCATGGCTACCCCATTTCGGGCACGCTGGGCCATGAGATGGCTGGCGTTCTCCCTGACGGGCGAGCAGTCGCCCTGGAGCCGCTGTCACCCTGTGGGCATTGCGATATGTGTATTGGGGGCGATTACTATCTGTGTCGCCGTGGCGCAGGGATAGTCCACGGTGTTGGTCTCGATGGTGGTATGGCCGATGAAATACTGGTGCCCGAGCGCAGTATCGTATTGTTGCCAGGGAATGTGCGGGCGCGAGACGCATGCCTTGTTGAGCCTCTGGCCGTCGCCGCCCACGGTATTCGAATGCTGGATCTCAATCCGCAAAGCCGCGTGGCCATTATTGGCGCGGGAGCAGTGGGTTTGGCTGCCGCCGCCGTTGTGACAGGTCACGTTGCTACCGTTGATATAGCCGCGCGGCATGATGCCCAAAAAGAAGCAGCGCAGCGCATAGGCGCTGGCCTGTTGCCAGATGGCGAGTACGATGCAGTTATCGAGTGCGCGGGAAACTCCAAGGCCCTTGCCCAGGCTGCGCGGCTATGTCGTCCCGGTGGCATTATTCTGTTATTGGCGACCTACTGGGAAGGCGTGGAGCTGCCGGCCGCGCAAGTGAGTGTGAAGGAACTGAAGATATACAGCTCCTATATGTACGGACGGACAGGGCTGGTTCGTGATGTAGAAATAGCGGCGCAATTACTGGCGCATCGCCCCGAACTTCCTGATATTCTTATTTCGCACAGATTGCCACTCGACGCTGCGGCAGAGGCTTTTGGTATTGCCGCCAACCGCAGCGCCGGGGCTATCAAGGTGGTGCTGGAACCCTGATCTGTTAATGCGGTCGAACTGTGTTCTGAAAATGCACTGATATTTCGCGACACGAATGGTTCGTGTCGCCACACAAAAGCGACTGAACAAGACCCAACCAGGAGCAATACAATGAAACTAGTAATCACTACACTGTGGTTGGCGCTAGCATCCACTGCGGTGCTGGCTGAAGCCGAACAAACGTCAACGTCTGCCCTTGCTGTGGAGCAAAATGTCGTCTCCACCGAGCAAAAAAGTCAAATAAAGGCGCTTGTCGAGGCTGGAACTACTCGCAAAGACGCCAGAGAGCAGGTGCTCTCGAAAGAACAGATAGCCAATATGTCTCGACACAGGGCCGCAGCAGGTGCCCGAGGGGAATCGATCCTGGGTCAACTCGGCCTAAGTGAAGAACAAAAAGCCAATATCAGCAAGATTCGCGCTGACGGTGGCACTCGTAAAGATGTACGCGGCACGCTAACCGCTGAACAGGCAGGCAAGTACGACGAACTGCGTCGTGCTCAAAAGGCCAACAAGGACAAGAAGAAAGACAAGGAAGGAAAAAAGGACAAAGAAAGTAAAAAAGACAAGGAATACAAAGC
>JBLFXU010000250.1:0-5216 GCA_047609575.1 Bacteroidia bacterium
ATACGCTGGGTCTGCATGGCTGCAGCCGCTACCGAAATGAATGGATCAGACTGGCCTTCAAAGGTGTAGGCCCCATCAAAGCCCACTTCTTCAAGTTGCGCTGCCATCTCACCCACTTTCACGGGTTCGAACATCAGGGAACTGTCGATCTTCATGGGTAGGGCTCCGGCTAACTGGATGCTGCTTATGGGCGTTTTGGAAAGGCGCCAATGCTGGTTAATGGCGCACAATACTATGGCCAAAAGTATCGTTTCTTATACTGTTGAGATACACATTCAAAAGAGACAGTATACGCTGTCATCTGCGCTCAAACGCAAGCAGACAAGCAGCGGTGTTATGACCTTAGCTGCCATTGTCTTGCAGCGTTGAAGGTCCTCAATAATGCCACGGAGATTACAAGCCATGACCTATAACTACGACCCCGAACTGGCTGAGCTGTTGGAATTTCTGCCTGAGGGCTTGCTAGACCTAACCGACGCGCCCGCCTCGCGGGCCGCCTTTGGGGAAATGGTTGCAGGCATGAACGCAGATCTGGACCGCAGTGGCGTCGTCATTGAAGATCGCAACATTGCTGGCCCTGAGGATGCGCCCGAAAAGGCGCAAGAAATAGCGATAAGAATTTATACGCCCGAAGGGTTGGCTAATACCGTCCCTTGTATCCTGCATATTCACGGTGGCGGTTTTGTGGTTGGCGACCTGGACAGTGAATTGGGCTCTTGCCTGAAACTCTGTCGACAACTAGGTGTTGTCGTTGTATCGGTAGATTACCGGCTGTCTCCGGAAACGCCATTTCCGGGCGGCCTTGAAGACTGCTACGCCAGCCTCGTCTGGGTGCATAACAATAGTGCAGAGCTCAACATCGACGTCAGCCGCGTGGCAGTACTGGGTATGAGCGCAGGCGGCGGTCTCAGCGCAGCCACTGTGTTATTGGCACGCGAGCGCGGCGGTCCCGGCATCTGCTTTCAATATCTGGGTATTCCGGAATTGGACGACCGACTGGAAACAACCTCCATGCAAACTTTTGACGACACACCAATGTGGAACCGGCCAAACGCCGAATTGAGCTGGGATGCCTATCTGGGTGAGTCCTATTCGCGTGGCAGTAAGGATGTTCCAGCGCTGGCGGCGCCGGCAAGGGAAGATAACCTCTCTGGCCTGCCGCCTGCCTATATCAGTACGATGGAATTTGACCCGCTACGTGATGAGGGAATTTCCTATGGCCTAAAACTCCTACAAGCCGGCGTGCAAACGGAGCTGCACAGCTTCCCCGGAACATTCCACGGTTCCTCCCTATTTGCCCACACCAAGATCAGCCAGCGCGAACAGGCTGAGCAGTTAAGCGTGCTTCGCCGCGCCCTTTCACTAGAAGACTAAACCCAAAAAAAATACTGCTATAACTGGAGATACAATGAGCACTGACGCACTGCACTCACCACCTCTGATGCCTCACCTGCTGATAGAGGGACTAAATCGCTACAATGACGAACCCTGTCTGTTTCTAGGCGACAAGGTGGCCAGTTATCGCGAAGTACGCGAAACCACCAGTCAAATGGTGCAGGCTCTCAAATCAAAGGGGCTTGGTATTGGCAGTCGCGTCGCCATCATTTCCGCCAACCGACCCGAAGTACTTTCCAACATTGCCGCGATGCAACTCACAGGCTGCATCGGGACACCGCTGCACCCACTGGGCTCCCTGGAAGACCATGCCTATGTCATAGAAGCTGCAGATATCGACACCCTTGTTTTTGATGCCTCGGTGTTCTCCGAGGTTGCCGCAACACTGAAGGCGAGACTGCCCTCACTGAAGAACTTCCTCGGCTTTGGGCCCAACGAAGTGGGTGACGATTATATGGCACTGGCGGCAACCTTTGAGCCCCTGCCGCTAGAGGCGCCAGACATCAGCCCCGAAGATATTGCTTCGGTCAATTTCACCGGCGGCACCACGGGCAAACCCAAGGGCGTAATGAGTCCGCACAGGGTCGCCGCCTGCATGACCCAAATCCAAATGGCCGAGTGGGAGTTTCCCGAAGAGGTGCGCATGCTAATGGCCACACCGCTATCACACGCGGCGGCGGCATTTTTTATTCCCGTACTGCAAAAAGGCGGTGCATTTTACGTGATGCAGGGCTTTAGCCCGGATGAGTTCTTCGACACTGTTAAAGAACACAAAATCACCTGCACTATGCTCGTTCCCGTCATGATTTATTTCCTACTGGACTCGCCTCGGGCGACCGACGGCAGTATGGAGAGCATGGAAACCATCTTCTACGGCGCCTCTGCAATGAGTCCGGCACGCCTGCGCGAAGGACTCGAGAAATGGGGCCAGGTGTTTTATCAGTTCTTCGGGCAATCTGAATGCCCAATGGTGATCGCCAACATGTCCAGGAAGGAGCACGATCTTGCCAAGCCCAAACGCTTTGCCTCCTGCGGTCGGCCCACGCCCTGGGTACATGTGGCACTCATGGACAGTGACATGAATGAGGTACCGCAAGGCGAGGCGGGTGAAATCTGTGTGCGCGGGCCGCTGATCATGCAGGGCTACAAAGATATGCCCGAGCAAACCGCTGAAGCTTTCGAGGGAGGCTGGCTGCACACTGGCGATGTAGGCAAGCTCGACGAAGACGGATTCCTCTATATCGTAGATCGCACCAAGGACATGATTGTTACCGGCGGTTTCAACGTTTTTCCTCGCGAGGTAGAAGACGTGATGACAACCCATGAGGCTGTCGGCCAGGTAGCAGTCATAGGCGTACCTGACGAACAGTGGGGCGAGGCCGTTAAGGCGGTGGTGGTACTCAAGCCTGGCATAGAGGGAGATCACGCGCTGGTTATCGAATTGCAAGCTCTGGTGAAGGATGCAAAGGGTTCGGTGCAGTCACCCAAATCAATCGACTTTGTGGATGCCATTCCGCTGACTCCGGTGGGCAAGCCCGACAAGAAAACTGTGCGTGCCCAGTATTGGAAAGACTCAGAAAGGGGCGTGGGCTAAGGCCCGCCACAGCGCAAAGATCGAATGCCGCTAACGGGCGGTGTGCAGCGCGTTACTAATCCGTCAATATGGTGGCATAGTCTATGGTCCGATTAAACTGCTTTGTCACTGCCTGCTCGCTGGTGGCTCTCGCAGCCTGTACGCCAGCGGATGACCCCAGCCTGTTTCCCGAGTTTGACCCGGCCCGCGCGATAGCCCCACCCGACAGACAACCGACCCCGTTTAACGCGCAGGGTAATCTCTACTGGGGCGACCTGCACATTCATACCAGCTACTCCACCGATGCCTACACCAATGGAGTACGCGCTACACCAGACGATGCATACACGTTTGTTAAAGGCGGCGAAATCATGCATGCCGCCGGCTACGGTATTCGCTTGCAACGACCGCTGGACTTTGCTGCCGTAACAGACCATTCAGAGTATCTAGGGCTGCTGCGTGCCACGGACCCGGATTTACCGCTGAAAAGTCGAGGTCTGCGGGAGCGACTGCTTAACGACGGTATGCTGAGGAACACCACGCTGCTGGCGCGCACAATGATAGGTTTCAGCCTGAACGATGCGGTAAAGCCGGGCTGGGAGGACATCAGTCGCACAGCCTGGGCAGACATCATCGCCACCGCCGAGAGTCACAATAATCCGGGAACCTTTACCGCTTTCGTAGGCTATGAGTGGAGCTCCATGCCGGGCGAGCGCAACCTGCACCGCAACGTTATCTACCGCAGTGCAAACGCACCTGAACTGCCCTTCAGTTCGGTTGATTCAGACGACCCCAGAGACCTCTGGACAGTCCTGGAAAAGCAGCGCAAAAAGGGTATGGAAGTATTCGCCATTCCTCACAACGGCAATGTCAGTGATGGGCGCATGTATGACAATGTCATGTTCGATGGTGCAGCAATGACCAGCGAATACGCGCAGCGCAGGATGGCCAACGAGCCGGTCAGTGAGATTTTTCAGGTCAAAGGGTCCTCCGAAACCTATCCTGCCTTGTCACCTGATGACTCCTTTGCCAGTTTTGAAATTTACGATACGCAACTTTCCCAATCGCAGGCAGACTCACAGCCTGCGGGCAGCTACGTTCGCGATGCCCTGCGCACCGGTATAGAAATGTCGCACAGCGAGGGCTTCAATCCCTATCGCTTCGGGTTTATCGGCAGCTCAGATGGGCACAATGCCAGCTCCCCTGTTGAAGAAAGCAGCTATCACGGCAAACTGCCCATTCTCGATGGCAGTGCGGCCCTGCGCATGGGCGAGGCAACATTCTGGCCCGAGGAATCGATGGCGGGAGGTACACGCTGGAGCGCTGCGGGACTCGCCGCCGTTTGGGCGCCCCAGAATACGAGAGCGTCGCTCTATGATGCCATGCGGCGCAAGGAAACCTACGCCACGTCGGGCCCGCGCATTGGCGTGCGGTTCTACGCCGCTTGGGATTTTTCAGCCAACCTGCTGGACCAGCCCGATTGGATAGCCATTGCACAGGACACGGGCGTAGCCATGGGGTCTGAGCTACCGGTTAAGACAGCGGACACACCAACTTTCGCCGTATGGGCGATCCGTGACGCAGCCAGCGGCAATCTCGATCGCATCCAGATTATCAAGGGCTGGGTCGAAGCCTCGGGCACGTCACACGAAAGGGTTTTTGACGCTGCCTGGTCGGGCGATCGCAAGCCGGGGCAGGACGGCAAGGTTCCGCCCGTCGGCACTACAGTCGATGTTGCAAATGCGAGCTATACCAACAGCATAGGCCGTGAGCAGTTATCCGCCGTCTGGACCGATCCGCAGTTCGATCCCGAACAAGAAGCGTTCTACTATGCGCGTGTCATCGAAATTCCCACACCCCGCTGGACCACCTACGATGCAAAAGCCCTGGGCATTCCGGCGCCAGAACCGACCAGCCTACAGGAGAGAGCTGTTACTTCTGCGATCTGGTACACGCCCTGATCTAACACTAAACAGCTGACTAGTCCTACTGCGGCGGCACATCGGTTGAGGCTCAATGTGAAAATGTTCATGGAGCACGGAGCACGAGAGCTAGCCTGTCACCGGGGACGCCTGCCGCACCTAAAAACGTACATCCCTGTACAGGCTCGGCTGGCGACGCGCCCGATACCCGACGCTGTAAAGCGGGGCAGGCTCTCCTGTCGCCAGACGGCCCCGGTGACAGGCTAGCTCTCGTGCTCCTCGGTACCGGCTCGTGATTTCAAACTGAGCCACTACCGGCACATCAC
>JBLFXU010000251.1:0-5211 GCA_047609575.1 Bacteroidia bacterium
AAGCACGCTGCTGCGCGTCATGGCCGCATACATTGAGCCAGACGGTGGCGAGCGCTGGCTGCGGCCCGGTGCTCGTATTGCGCGCTTGGAGCAAACCCTGCCCGATGCTGACGATACCCGTGTCTATGATGTGGTGGCCGGAGGGCTTGCTGCCACAGGCGACCTGCTACGGGAGTACCACGACCTGCTGCAGAGCGGCGCTGACGTAAATATGGACAGACTGGCGCGGGTACAGCAGGCGTTCGAAGCCGCCGACGGATGGCGCCTGCAACAACAGATCGACACCATTATCACGCAACTGCAACTGCCCGCCGAGGCAGCAATGGGAGAACTTTCCGGTGGCTGGCGACGGCGTGTAGCCCTGGCAAGAGCGCTGGTTTGCGAACCCGACCTGTTGCTACTGGACGAACCAACCAATCACCTCGACGTTGCTGCCATCGAGTGGCTGGAAGAGCAAGTTGCTGCCCTGCCCTGCGCCGTTGTGCTCATTACCCACGACAGGCGCTTCCTGCAACAGATCTGCAACCGGATTTGCGAGCTGGATCGAGGCGATTTGCTGCAATGGACCGGTGACTACAGAGGCTTCCTGGCGCACCAGGAAGATCAGCTGCGCGCCGCGCAAAGAGCCGAGGCAGCCTTCGATAAGAAACTGGCACAAGAGGAAACGTGGATACGGCAGGGCATCAAGGCGCGGCGCACCCGCAATGAGGGGCGTGTACGTGCACTCAAAAGTCTGCGGCAGGAACATCAGGCCCGACGCAAGCGCACCGGCACCGCCAACATTGTCGTGGATCGCGCGGAGTCCTCCGGCAAACTGGTTGCCGAATTACAGGGCGTAAATAAATCCTTCGGCGAAAACACCGTATTGTCCAACGTGTCTACCATCATCCAGCGCGGTGACAGGGTAGGTATCGTTGGGCCCAACGGGGCGGGCAAGTCCACCTTAATTAAAATACTGCTTGGCAAGCTGGAGCCAGACAGTGGCAAAGTGAAGCTTGGCAGCAAGCTCGAAGTGGCCTATTCGGACCAATTGCGCGACCAGCTTGATCCGACCAAAACGCTCATGGACAACGTCTGCGGAGGACGCGATTTCATAGAGATAGGCGGCAAGCAACGCCATGCCATCTCCTACCTGCAGGACTTCCTGTTCAGTCCTGAGCGGGCTCGCACCGCAGCCAGCGCGCTGTCAGGTGGCGAGCAGAATCGGGCTATCCTGGCCAAGCTGTTCAGCCAACCGGCCAACCTTTTGGTATTGGACGAGCCCACCAACGATCTGGATATCGAAACACTTGAGCTATTGGAAGAAGTACTGCTGAATTTTGAAGGCACGGTGTTACTGGTCAGTCACGACAGGGTTTTTATGGACAACGTGGTGACCAGCCTGCTGGTACTGGAAGGCGACGGCGTGGTCACTGAAGAGGCCGGCGGGTATAGCGACCTCGAAGCACGCAGACGCACGCGCCCAAAGGCCAGCACCACAGCCGCAAAGACAGCGGCCACAACACAAAAAGCCAAACAAGCCCAGGCTAAAATGTCCTACAAGGACAAACAGGAGCTCGAACAACTTCCCGCGCGCATCGAGAAGCTGGAACAGAAACAGCAGGCGCTTGAAGAAATGATATCAGGTGCAGACTTTTATCAGGGCGATCACAAGGACGTCGAGCAAGTACTCGCCGATTTGAAGACCGTGCAGGCTGAACTGGAAACAACTTACGAACGCTGGGAAGCGCTGGAAGGCGGCGAGCGTTAACTGTACCGTCGGCAAATTCTGACGGTACAATATATTCTGACAGTCACCGTGCCGCATGCACTGTGCGATTTTAATTGGAGAATGACGATGTCGGTCGGGCCCGACCAACCTGAGGCGTTCCTGCGGGCACTATTCAATTCTGCAGTAGAGGCTGCGAATCCGCACGCTACACTGCGCTCTCACCTCCCCACAGATACCAGCAGGTCTGCGGTGGTTATCGGTGCGGGAAAAGCTTCCGCGGCTATGGCCGCAACGCTGGAAAAGCACTGGCAGGGGCCCCTCTCAGGCGTGGTTGTTACGCCCTATGGACACACCCAGGACTGCCAGCACATTGAAGTTGTTGAAGCGGCACACCCGGTTCCCGATGGCCAGAGTGAGAAAACGGGCAGACGAATCCTGAACACTGTATCGGGCCTGGATGAAGACCAGTTGGTCATCTGCCTCATATCAGGCGGCGGTTCGTCCTTACTGGCATTGCCCGCCCCGGGCATATCACTGTCAGATAAACGCGCTATCAATAAGAGTTTACTGCGAAGCGGCGCGGCAATTGACGAAATCAACTGTGTGCGCAAGCACCTATCGTTAATCAAGGGGGGGCGCCTGGCCAGGGCAGCGATGCCTGCGCAACTTTGCACCTATGCCATTTCCGACGTACCTGGCGATGACCCCTGCGTCATTGCTTCGGGCCCCACGGTCCCGGACCCCAGTACAACACGACAAGCGCTGGAGGTATTGGCGAAGTATCGCATCGAGACGCCCGCCTCGGTGGCAGCATGGCTCGCAAGCAAGGAAGCCGAAACACTAAAAGCGGACCACCCCGCCTTCCAACACAGCAGTTTTCACATGATTGGCACACCCACCCAGTCCATTCACTGCGCAGCGCAAGCCGCGGAACATGCAGGGATAGACGTCAAATCACTGGGGGCAAACATTGAAGGCGAGGCGCGAGAAGTTGCGGCCGAACACGCCGCCATGGCACTGGCTGTCAAAGCGGACGCAATGCGCAGCGGACGCCCCGTACTCATCCTCTCCGGTGGCGAAACAACGGTGACTGTGCGCGGCAATGGACGCGGTGGTCGCAACAGCGAATATGCCCTTGCGCTGGCGCTGGCGCTGTCCGGTACCAGTGGCATCTACGGACTCGCAGCGGATACCGATGGCATCGATGGCTCTGAAAACAACGCCGGGGCGTTTGTATCGCCTGATTCACTGGCGCGGGCGCAATCATTCGGACTGGACCCAATGGCAATGCTAGACAACAACGACGGCTATAGCTTCTTCAGCGCTCTGGACGACCTGTTGGTAACAGGCCCCACCCGCACCAACGTCAATGATTTTCGGGCGATTCTGGTGTTACCCTGAAACGCAGTGACGGAAGAAGAAAAGAACGGGATACAAAATGAGCAGCTATCAGCAACAGGTAAACTGCCTGGCAGAAGATATCGACATCGGTTTCTGGAAAGCACCGCAGGGCGTCAGTGTGCCAGACGATGAACTCAACTTTTTGCTGGTGCCTGATGCAGTCGAGTCACGGGCTATTTTCGAACTGTGCTCAACAGTACACGAGTACCAATCACAACGCGCAGCCCCGTCACAACAGACCACCCAGTCTCGGCAGGCCAACTATGACACGCCGATCACCTGCGCACTCATAGCAACTATGGGGGGCATGCTGCCGGGTATCCTGGCCTACGACCATCTTGTACAAGGCCGCCCCCAAGGCACCCCCAAAATTGAATTCGGCACTATTGGCGTCTCACTCTACAAAGGTCCCAACGAACGCTACGACGCACCGGTGGTACAGCAAAATATTTCAATTCCTATCGAAGGCGAGACAGTTCTGGTTATCGACGACCTGGGCGATAGAGGCGGCACCCTGCAGTTTCTAAAACAGTACATCGCAGACAAAGGCGCGGCCGAGGTGCTCACACTCGCGCTTTATATGAAGCCCGAAGCCACGCGCGTCTGCCCGGCAGACTTCTTTTTCGGTGCAGTGGAACAGGACATCTGGATCATTACACCACGGGAAACGGTAGAAACCATGGTGAAGCGCGTACCGGTATGGCAGGAACGAGGGGCCAATATGGCGGAGTGTCGGCGGCGGCTGGTGGACCTTATAGGCTACCCGGCGAGCTTGGCGGATTACTACCTGCCAGGCATTTGCGGCGACCAGTAGTTCTGGCGCCGACCCTACATTGTTGACGGCTGGCTAGAGGACTGCAGCCACAGACCTCGCCAGGTAATCTATATTGCTGTTGTTCACTCCGGCCACATTGATGCGTGAAGAATCGAGCATGTACACGCTGTACTCCTGACGCAGGCGGATTGCCTGGTCCGCCCTCAAACCGAGGAAGGAAAACATGCCTTTCTCTTTTTCAATAAAGGCAAAATCGGCACTACTGGCCTGTTCAAGCGCGCTGCGCAACTTGCCACGCAAGTCCTGTATGCGCCCGCACATTTCACCCAATTCCCGGCGCCAGATCTGGCCCAGGTGGTCATCTGTCAGCACCCGCCCGGCCAATAGCGCGCCGTGCGCTGGCGGCATGGAATAGACGCGTCGCGCCGCTGACTTGGCCTGGCTGAGTATGGCCTGTGCATTGCCCGCGCTCTGGCACACAAACATAGCCGCGCCGGTACGCTCCCGATACAAGCCCAGATTCTTGGAACAGGAAGCGGCAATGATTACCTCGGGCAACTGCTCAACCAGCAAACGCAGACCAGCCGCATCCGCCTCCAGGCCATCACCCAGGCCCTGATACGCAATATCTACAAAGGGAGTAAAACCCAGAGTCAAAGCCAGGTCCGCAATGACTTGCCACTGCGCAAGGTTTAGATCGGCCCCGCTGGGGTTGTGACAACAGCCATGCAGCAGCACCACATCACCGGCCCTGGCACCCTTCAGGTCCGCCACCATGCCATCAAAATCGACTTCATGACTGCCAGGGTCGTAGTAACGGTAGCTTGCAAGCTGCAGACCCACGCTGCTTATCAATGGAATATGCACCGGCCAGGTTGGGTCGGACACCCAAACCTTGGCACCTGGGGCTGCCGCTTGAATGATCTCCGCACCAATACGCAAGGCGCCACAACCTCCGGGTGTCTGGATGCTGCTGACACGACCTTCGCGCAGGGCCGGGCTGTCAGCCCCGAGGGTCAAACGCCGCAGTCCGCTGTTAAACAGTTCGTCCCCAGCGGGAGGCAGGTAGGCCTTGGTCACCTCTTCGCGTTCCAGAGCCTGCTGCGCCAGACGCACCGCCTCAAATACCGGGCAGATGCCCTGCTCGTCCATGTAGATGCCTACGGTCAGGTCGACCTTGTCCGGGTTGTCGTCCGCACGGCACGCGGCAGACAGCCCTAGTATGGGGTCTGCGGGCAATTGATCCAGAGCTTGTAGCATGTTGTGGGCCTCCGGCCTTATCCAATAGTGGGACTGACTGATAGTACAGCTGTTAGTAAAGCTG
>JBLFXU010000252.1:0-5205 GCA_047609575.1 Bacteroidia bacterium
AGCGCATCAACCGCTGGCCGACTATCCCGCCCAAATTCGCGACCTGGCTGCAGCAGCAGGTGGTACTGCGCAGGTCGCCTCCGGCGTGCCGGCTATGTGCGATGGTGTCACGCAGGGACAACCGGGAATGGAGCTGAGTCTGTTCAGTCGTGATGTGGTCGCGATGGCCACAGCGATCGGGTTGAGCCACAACCTGTTTGACGCAGTAATCTGTCTGGGTATCTGCGACAAGATTGTGCCCGGCATGCTGATAGGTGCACTGCAGTTCGGCCACCTGCCAGTAGCTTTTATTGGCAGCGGACCAATGTCCTCAGGTATCCCCAACAAGGAAAAGGCACTGGTAAGGCAACTGCATGCGCAGGGCCGGGCCAGCGAAGAGCAACTACTTGCAGTGGAGTCTGCCTCGTATCACAGTCCGGGCACCTGCACGTTTTACGGTACGGCCAATAGCAATCAGGTGTTAATGGAAGTGCTTGGCCTGCAATTGCCGGGAAGCTCTTTCCTGCATCCTGATGACCCACTGCGGCCTGCGCTGACCAAGGCAACCGTGCAGGCGGTGATGCAAAGCGAGCATCCTCTTTATGAGGTCATCAATGAAGCGTCTCTAATCAACGCCGTGGTCGCCCTACTTGCCACAGGCGGCTCAACCAATCACACGCTGCACCTATTGGCGATTGCTCGAAGCGCAGGCATCGATCTCACCTGGGCGGACATGGACAAACTCTCGGCAGTGGTACCCCTGCTGATGCGGGTTTACCCTAACGGCTCAGCCGACATCAACGATTTCCAGAACGCGGGCGGCATGGCCTTTCTTATGCGCGAACTGCGCGCCGCCCGATTGCTGAACGAGGAGGTCGCGACCCTGTGGGGTGAAGGGCTGGAACGCCACTGTTATCAACCGCAACTGGATGACGCACAGCAGGTGGTTTGGCGCGAAGCGGTAGAACAGTCCGCCAGGCTTGATGTGCTGCGACCCGCCAGCGAGCCTTTCGCAACAGAAGGAGGATTACGCACGCTCAATGGCAACCTGGGCGAAAGTGTCATTAAGGTCTCCGCTGTAGCAGACACGCACCGCAACGTAACGGCGCCATGCCGCGTGTTCCAAACTCAGGACGCACTTAAGGCATCGTTCGAAGCAGGAGAGCTGAACAGGGATGTCATCGTTGTCGTGCGCTTTCAGGGCCCGACGGCCAACGGCATGCCGGAATTACACAAGATGACGCCTTATCTGGGCACTCTGCAGGACAACGGACACAAAGTGGCACTGGTGACGGACGGACGTATGTCCGGCGCATCTGGCAAGGTTCCGGCCGCTATACATCTGTGTCCGGAGGCAGCGCAGGGAGGCCCCATCGCACGCCTGCAAGACGGCGACATGCTAGAACTGGATGCAGCAACCGGCAGACTAAATGTACTGGTCGATGCCGGTGAATTCGATGCACGTATCCCCGCAGAGCAGCCGGTGCCGGCGCACACCCTGGGCCGCAATTTGTTCGCTCCTTTTCGTCAGGCCGCAGGAAGTGCCATCACCGGAGCCTCGATATTTGATTACCGGGTATCTCAAGAGGAAGTTTCAGCATGATACTTGAAGAACAGCTGTTACAAAGCCGCGTGCTGCCCGTAATTACAGCGCTGGATATACCCTCTACCGTCAGGCTGGCACAGGCACTCGCCGAAGGGGGCATGGGTTGCGTGGAAATTACGCTGCGCAGTGCCGCTGGACTGGACAGTTTGCGCGCCGTTAAACAGGCCCTACCCAAGCTCCTCGTGGCCGCTGGCACAATCACTCATCCACGGCAGGTTATTCAGGCCCAGGAGGCCGGTGCCGACCTGTGCCTGAGCCCCGGCATCAGCGCAGAATTACTGCAGGCTGCGCATACCGCAGCCATGCCCTTTGTACCGGGTGTCGCCACCGCCTCAGAGATCATGTTGGGCAGTAATCATGGCCTGCATATTTTCAAGTACTTCCCTGCCTCCCAGGGCGGGCCACCTGCACTGAAAGCGTTTGCAGGCCCTTTCCCGGACGCACGCTTCTGCCCCACTGGCGGACTCAACCCGGACAATTTTCGCGACTATCTGGCGCTACCCAACGTGATTTGCTGCGGTGGCTCCTGGATGGTCGCCAAGGAGCTGGTCAGCGGTGAACGCTGGGAAGAGATCACCTCGCTGGCACATGCTGCCATGACGGCGTAAGCCCGGCTCTAGCTACCAGCAGGACACACTGCACCCACCTCCCGCACGCTCAACGCTATCAATCTGCGCACGCTGAGGTGCAGATACGTGCAGAAGTTTGTATTGTCCATTTCAACGCAGTGCGGGTGTATACAGATTCGAGGGGAACTACATGACGAAATCATGCACGAGGCCCACCGCATCATCTGCGTGCAGCCACACCACTGGCTGATTTTCCGTCTAGCTCAGGAAAAACTGCCTACCCAAACACACCACCACGTCATGCTTTCATTTTCAATCCAGGGCACCGTGTTCAAACAATGTCTTGTCAACTAACACACGCTCAGCAATAAAATCGTAAATGGCGCGAATGCGCGCGCTATAACGCAGTTCCTCATGGGTTACCAACCACAGATCCAACTGCTGAGCGCTGTAGTCGGGTAGCAAGCGCACCAGGCCACCCGCCATCGCTGCCCACCGATGAGACACTACACCAATGCCAAAGCCTGCACGCACCGCCGACATTTGCGCGGCCGGACTGTTGGTTAGATAGACGTAGTTACCCGGTATCGGTGTGGCCGAAGGAAAAGCCAGCGATGTGTCCAGACCGGTACCGGCAGTATCCAATCCCACCAACTCGTGATGAGCAGTGTCCTCGATAGAGGTAAACGGCGGCGCGTCATCGAGATAAGACTGGCTGGCATAGAAGCCAAAGCCAACGGTCAGGAGTTTCTTGGCAATGACATTGTCTTGCACAGGCTGACCCAGTCGCAGCGCCACATCGGCCTCCCTGTGCACCAGGTCGACTGCGCGGTTCTCAATCTGCACCTTCACCAGGATTTCTGGATACTCGCGGTGGAAATCCTTCAAAACGGGCGTCAGCCACTCGGTGCCCGTGCCCTCGGTGGCAGAGACAGTCACCTCTCCACGCAGAGCTGTGGACTGGGCCTCCAGGCTACGCGCAATGGCCAGCATCTCACGCTCCATACGCCTGGCGCTCTCGAGAATGCCTGAGCCAGAATCGGTCAGCTGCATGCGGCGACCCGCGCGCACAAACAATGGCGTACCGAATCGCACCTCCATAGCGGCGAGCCGGCGACCCACCGTAGGCTGGGTCAACCCAAGGTGTTCAGCAGCAGCCACCAGGCTTCCCTGGTCCAGTATGGCGAGGAAAAGGCGGATGTCAGCCCAATCTCGCATGGCGTCTTTAGTATTCATAAATGCATACTAACTATTATTTATTGCCATATCTATACATAAATAACAACCGTAGAGTATCCCCTGTACATGACGTACAGGAGAAAAGAACCATGAGAAAACTTAAGATTCTTGCGACCACTATCGGTGTTATTGCCACTTCCAGCCTGCTTTGGCATAGCCAGGCCAAGGCAGACGCCATCGATCACTACCAGCCCGCCGTGCTCGTAAAGGCCGAGAAGGCATTACAGGAAGGCAGACCGTTCTACGCGCTGAGAATGCTGGATGGCCGCGTGGAAACGCTGCAACAGGCCTCTTTCCGCGCAGCGGGGAATGACTTGCTCTGTCAGGCACACTTCCAGACAGGGCACTACGAAATGGCTGAAGCCGCCTGCGATAAAGCCGTCGGGCTAAACGGGGGAGCTGCCGCCTGGAGCCACGTCAATAATCGCGGTGTCATGCGCTTGTTGCAGGGCAAAATCGAGGCCGCTCTGGAGGATTTCCAGCGCGCCTCTTCATTGAACCCCCGGGCGATCTCGGTACGCAAGAATGCTTCTCTGGCGAAAAAAGAGCTGCAAGCAGAGCAATCCTGAGCAGAGGATGCGGCTGAGTAATCGGTCGCATCCAAACTTCACGCTGGCGGCGGTAGAAGGAAACCGCCGGACTCTCCCCTGCTCGGTAAGCTGACCAGGCTTTACCCACGACTGACAAATCATCACCGGTGCGGGCAAGCAGGCGCAGCAAGTTGACTGCGCGAGAACGCTCTGTCATAAGAGTGCAGACTGACTCGCTGCAGGCTCGCCTGGCAGCTCTTCCAACGTGACAAATCTGATGAGGAACAATGATGGATCAAGCTCAGCCTGATGCAGCGCCTGGACCCTGTGCCGGATTCAAAGTACTGGAGTTCGGCACCATGGTGTCCGGTCCACTGGCCGGACAAAACCTCGGTGACCTCGGGGCTGATGTCATAAAGATTGAAACACTGCTGGGCGATACGGCCCGCTGGACCGGGCCGCCAGAGCGCGCCGGACTTAACGGTTTTTTCAGTCAGTTCAACCGCAACAAGCGCGCCATGGCGGTCAATATGAAAGACCCTCAAGGAATAGCACTGGTGCGCAGACTTGCTCTGGATGCCGATGTCATCATCTGTAATTATCGCGCCGGCGTTGCCGACCGTCTCGGGTTTGGCTATGAGAGTCTGCGCAAGGAAAATCCCGGGTTAGTGTTTGTCTCCATCACCGGATTTGGTCCGGACGGGCCCTACGCGGGCCGACCCGCTTACGACCTGGTCATACAGGGCATGTCCGGTACCATGCCCGCCCAGGGCAACGAAGGCCCTCCACAAATGATCCGCAGCGTGATTGCAGACAAGTGCACAGCGATCACCGCTGCTTCCGCGGCACTGGCCGCGTTACTGGAACGCGAACGTAACGGCGGTCAGGGACAACTCGTTCATGTGCCGATGATGAACGCCTATGCACAGCTCACTCTGCCTGATGTAATGACCAATGAGGCGTTTCAGCCGACACCAGAAGGTGAAATTCGCATTCCCAACCTGTTCCACGCATGGAACTGTTCAGATGGCCATTTGGTGGGCATGCCTATTGAGGACAAACAGTATTTGAATCTATGTAAGGCGCTGGGGCGAGAAGACCTTGCCGAAGATGATCGATTCAAAACCCTGGGCAATCGAATGGCAAACTGCGCCGAAATGATTGAGCTGATTGACGCTGAGTTCGGCAAATGGACCTGGCGCGACGCACTGGAATTACTACACAAACACGATGTGCCCTTTGCGCCCGTCTACGACCTCGAAATGTTCATGAACGACCCACA
>JBLFXU010000253.1:0-5176 GCA_047609575.1 Bacteroidia bacterium
ATATTGTCTTCACCTATGGTGTGGTCCGATAGATATTTGCTTGGCATCTGTGTCACGACTCGCGGGGAGCCACTCTCATCTTTTATTTAGAATGCTAAGCATTATACGCAGTTTAGATTTTTAGGTATGCCTATTATATAGACTACCAAGCAATTGATATCTTCTTGCCAAAGCAAAACAGTAGAAAAATCTATGGAAATAGACTAATTCAGGGGGAAAAAACACCAATTCACTGCCTTTTACGAAGTACCTTGAGGTAAAGGGCCCTAAAAAGGTAATATAATGCTTAGTATTAGAAATATTTTTGCTCAAATAATAAGCCTGCTTCCTTCGCCCACCTTAATCAGGAAAGCCCATGTTCAAACGAAACGCGCTATATGCAGCCATTCTGGCCACCTCAACGATCAGTAGTCAGGCGCTCGCCCAGCTTGAAGAAGTGATTGTGACGGCAACCAAAAACGAGTCCAGCACACAGGACATTCCAATCGCCGTCACAGCACTGGGCCAAGAAAGCCTGCAGCAGCTGGGAATCACGGACTTCAGTGATTACCTGGTGCAGCTACCCGGTGTTACTGCCGGTGGTGGTGGCCCTGGTACGAACACCATTTATATCCGCGGCGTCGCCTCTACCACGCCAAACCTCACTACCTCCGGTGTCGCCGGCCTCGCCCCCAACGTTGCCTTTTATCTGGACGAACAGCCTCTGACGCAGCCGGGCAGGAACCTGGACGTCTACGCGGCAGACCTTAACCGCATTGAGGTGCTGAAGGGCCCGCAGGGCACCCTGTTCGGCGCCAGCTCCCAGGCCGGTACCGTACGCCTGATTACCAACAAGCCTGACCCAAGTGAATTCTCCGGAAAATTGAAAATGGGCACGGCGTATACGCCAGAGGGTGATCCCAGTTACAACGTAGAGGGCGTGGTCAATATGCCCCTGTCAGACAATGCTGCCGTTCGTGCCGTGGTGTATGTCGACAACCAGGGCGGCTATATTGATAACGTGGCGGGTACGCTCAGCGCACGCGATGGCGCTGGCCTTGCAGGTCGCGATGTATCCGGCATAACCTTCATCGAGGCTAACAACGCCAGGCAAACTAAGGACGACTTCAATGAGGCAACCTATGCCGGCGCTCGCCTGTCGGGCTTGTGGGACATCAATGACGACTGGAGTCTGCTACTGGGTGTCGCCCAGCAGAGTATCGATACTGACGGCGTTTTCTATCAAGACCCGGAACTCGGCGACCTAGAGATCAGCCGCTATGAAGACGACACACTCAGCGACGATTTCGAAAACTACAACTGGACTCTGAACGGCCGGCTGGGAGCACTGGACATTATCTACACCGGTGCCTACACGGAGCGGGAGGCAGAATCCGTAGTCGATTACACCGATTATCTCTTTGTAAGTGGGTACCTTCCCTATTATATTTGCGACCGTACCGTCTATTATCCGGACGGTGCAGCACCCAGCGGCACCTGCCAAGCTCCGAACTTGTACGTAAAGAGCAAGGTGGAAACCGAAGTGCAAACACATGAATTCCGAATTTCCACCGATCAGAGCAAACGAGTTCGCGGTATCGCTGGTGCTTTCTACAGCGACATGGAAATCCGCGAGGACAACCAGTTCACCTACCCCGGCTCGGCTCAAACCCTTGCCGGAGACGGTGTAAGCGTTGGCTTTGGGCCGAACTTTTCAGCTCCGGGCGCCTCAGTAGACAATCCCGGGTTATGGGACGAGGGAGTCATCTTCCGCAATGACGTGCTGCGTACCGACGAGCAAATGGGCCTATTCGGTGAAGTGAACTTTGATATTACGGATCAATTTACCGCCACTGCCGGTGCCAGATGGTACGACGTCGAAGTCGACCTGCTCGGCAGTGCTTCTGGCTCATTCGGCAACCGTGATACCGTCACAGACACTGTCGACGGAACCAATCTGGACGAATTATTCAGCGGCGAGAATGACAAGGCCGCAACAGACGGTGTCATTGGTAAGATCAGCCTCACCTGGGCACCGAATGAAAATCATCTCTTCTATGTCACCTGGTCTGAGGGTTATCGTCCAGGTTTACTGAACCGTCCTGGAGGCAAGGTATCGCAAGATGGCAGCTACACCGTGCCATTTGCCATGGATACGGATGAGGTCACCAACTATGAATTTGGTTGGAAGCTCGACCTGCTGGACAATACCCTGCGTTTTAATGGCGACATATTCTTTGTCGAGATCGAGGACATGCAAATCGGCATCTTCGACATCGATATTACGAATTTATTCTTCTCCGATAACGGCGCAGATGCAGAGGTCCTCGGGGCAGAAGGTGAATTCACGTGGGTACCAGGCTCTGTACCGGGGCTAACAATCGCCGGCGGATTCTCCTGGCTAGACACGGAAATCACCGAAAGCAAGGTCACCAACTTCGTTCGCGAGGGTGATGAACTGGCCTTTGCGCCTGAATTTCAGGCCACACTGAATGCCAGGTACGAATGGGACCTCCCCACCGGGAAACTGGGCCACGTTATGACCTATGTCAGCTACTCGGATGAAGTGAACACCGATATCGTGGAAGCCAACAGCGTCACCCTGGACAGCTGGACTCTCTGGGGCGCCAGCGCCGGTGTGACAGATGACCAGTGGACTGCCGAGCTGTACGTGGAAAACCTCACGGATGAAAGAGCGGAAATCTCAGGCAACGCGATATTCAACCGCGCCAGAGTTACCGTGGCACGGCCTCGCACCATAGGCATGCGCTTCGCTTACGACTTCTAGATCTTTGCACAACATCTAGAAGACGGCTCGCAACACCAAAGCCCCGGCGTTAAACTGTCGGGGCTTTGTTGTTCTACCCATATGGAATCTCATGACGCCAGCTTCGAGTGATACCGCGCTACAGGATATTCAGAAAAAGATCGCAGCGGGTAATTTTTCCGACGCGCTGCACAACATTGAGCAATTACTTGCCAGCGATCCAGCTGATACCCAGGCCCTGTATATGGCGGCCGTCTGCCATAGATACACGGCACAATACGACAAAGCACAAGCCTGCCTCGATTCTCTGAAGACCCTGTCCTATGACCGCGGTCGGGCCTACCAGGAACAGGGGCACCTGCATATTGCGCTGAACAAACCGGAAAAAGCGCTGGCTGCATTTGCCAACGCGTCCCAGCTAAACCCAGCCCTACTGGCAAGCTGGCAAAACCAGCACGAAATACTTGCAGCGCTGCATCATCCGCAAGAAGCACAACAAGCGCTGGCGCAAGTGAAGCGACTGCAAACACTGCCCAAGGCGCTGGTGGCCATTACAGACCTGATGGCCCAGGGAAAGCTGCTCAAAGCTGAGTCTCTATGCCGCAAGTTCCTGCAGGCAAACCCAAGCCATGTTGAAGCCATGCGACTACTGGCAGAAATCGCGGTGCAGTTTGGCGTGCTGGAAGACGCCGAATACTTGTTAGAGAGCGCCGCGGAGTTCGAGCCTGGCAATATGCAGATAAAGATAGACTTTATTGGCGTACTGCGAAGGAGACAAAAATTTTCCGAGGCCCTAAAGGCTGCAAAAGTTCTGCACGAGGGCCAGCCGAATAACCCGCAATTCACATCTTTGTATGCAGTAGAAAAAATGCAGATGGGGGATTATGAAGGCGCTCTGGAACTTTTCGATGATGTTCTAAAAACACTGCCTGATGATGCCATTACCCTGACCTCTCGCGGACATGCATTAAAGACCTACGGCAACCAAAAAGAAGCTATTGCCAGTTACAAGGCAGCCCTCTCATCAAACCCCTGGCATGGCGATGCCTACTATTCCCTCTCCAACCTGAAGACGTACCGCTTCACTAAACATGAGATCTCGGAAATGCTAGCACTGGAGCAGCGCGAGGAACTGGCACCTGCAAGCCAGACGCACATTGCCTTCGCTCTGGGCAAGGCTTTCGAGGACGAAGGTGATTATGCGCGCTCCTTTAAATTCTACGCGCATGGCAATCAACTGAAACGACAGCAGAGTAACTATGATGCGGATAAGACGTCCGGGGAGTTTGCGGCACAGCGTACGTATTTCACTCGCGACGTTTTAGCGCAGCAAGAAAACGCCGGCTTTGCGGCGCCAGACCCGATTTTTATCGTCGGTTTGCCGCGAGCCGGGTCAACGCTGCTAGAGCAGGTTTTGTCCTCGCACAGCATGGTAGATGGCACGCTGGAGCTGCCCAACATACTCTCCACCTCGCAGAAACTGAGACAACAGGGACGAGCCAGCGGTGGCAAGTCTTACCCGGATTTACTGCAGGATTTCACTGACCAACAGCTGCAATCTCTGGGCCAGCAGTATATTGAGGACACCCGCATCCACAGAAAAGAAGCGCCCTTTTTCATCGATAAAATGCCAAATAACTTTCGCCATATTGGTCTGATAAAACTCATTTTGCCCAATGCAAAAATAATTGATGCTCGCAGACATCCCATGGCCTGCTGTTTCAGCGGGTTCAAGCAATTGTTCGCAGAGGGCCAGGAATTCAGTTACGACCTGATCGATATAGGTCGCTATTACAATGATTATGTCGAACTGATGGCGCACTGGGACACTGTATCGCCCAATAGCGTACTGAGAGTCCACTACGAGAATGTTGTCGAAGATCTGGAGAGCGAGGTAGCACGTATTTTGGAGTATTGCGGACTGCCGTTCGAAACGGCATGCCTGAACTATCACCAGACGGAACGCGCGGTTCGCACCGCAAGTTCAGAACAAGTGCGACAACCCATTTACCGCGAGGGTGTAGAGCAGTGGGCGCACTTCAAGGAATTTTTGACAAACCTGGAAGAGACGTTGCAGCCTTCCCTGGATCATTATGGGTTGCATCAACTCTGAGATACTGACTACTCGGAGCCAGAATAATCCAGCAACCGAGTCTCAAGCAATCACCCTCCTCCAATCACCGGACGCACTGCCAATAAGGTCATCGGTTAAATTAAAGCGATAGCAGAGCCAGACAGCGCAGCGGATGAAGTCGGATCGGAATCCGGAGCATTTATCTCCCAAGAAATCACTTGCCATAACTACTGTACATATATACAGTTTAGTCGAACCAATAACCCATACATGAGGTGACCCATGGCCATTGTAGCAATGTGGAAATGTGATCGAGACAATGCGATGTTTGATACCAAAAAAGAGGCTGATACACA
>JBLFXU010000254.1:0-5169 GCA_047609575.1 Bacteroidia bacterium
CTGCTGTTTACTATACGGTGAAATCCCATCTTTACGGTGTCGACTTGTCGGATGTACCGGATGTCTCCTATGGCCGTGAGCAGGTAGCAGGAAGAGGCCATGCCCCCTGGGTAGTGCGCGGGAATCTGGACGGACGCCCCCGGGTATTGAAATTTGCGCTGGCGCCCCAGCTGTGGGCAGCCTACGACATAGAAAAACAATCGCTGTACCAGGTATGGCAAGGCGAGGTGCTCTTTGCGGGTGCCGCCTACAACTACCGCCATGGCCCGCAACCCACCAGCGAAGGTGAGTGGTACTTCAGAGACGAAGCTGGCGCACGCTGGTTTCTGGAAACCCAGGGCAAGGAACTGCCAGCAAATGTGCGTTATCTGGGTCACGAGTACGGGCAAGGTAGAACAACCGCAGCAATGCGCTTTCGCCTGGACGATGGCGAGCACCAGGTTGAGCTAACAGAATGGCCGGATGTTGCAGAGCGCGATGGTACGAAAATCTTTACGCGGCGGTTTCAAGTTGAGCAGGCGTCACCCGATATTACCGTGGGCTTTTACACCGACACTGGCGAGAGGTTTATCGCCGAGGGCGCCGTTGAGATGCTACTTGCGAAAACAACACCTATCCCGGCCAACCCAGGCCCTGGCGGCGGCCTAGAGGTCGGGGCAGATGAAATCTCCCAGGGCGAATCCATCATTGCCAATAGCGACTGTCTGAGCTGTCACGGCGAAGAGCACCGCATAGCAGGACCCGCCTGGTCGCAGATCGCAGGCAAGTTTCGCGGCAAAATACAGGACGAAGTCGTCTCGGCACTGGCCGCCAAAGTGCTTGCCGGCGGCGCGGGAGTCTGGGGCACTATACCCATGCCACCTCACCCTGATATGACCGAAGCGCAAGCTACAGCTGCCGTTGCCTATATTCTCAGCGTGCCGGAACTGACCAAGGATTTTGACCCTCCACTGGACGCCGATGGCAATCCTTATCGCATTACTCAAACGTTCGACATTCTGCCTCGCCTCACTGAACTACATCCTTCGTTTACTTTGGAAAATCTGGCCCCGGACGGGTTTGAGCCAAAGGTCGGCGGCCTGTCATTTCGCGAAGATGGCAAGCTGTTGGTGTCCACCTGGGATACGGATGGTTCGGTCTTTGTCGTAGATCCCAATGCGCCGCAGGAGACGCGGGTCAGACGCATCGCTGAGGGCTTACAGGAACCACTGGGACTCAAGGTCGTCGATGGACGAACCTTTGTCCTACAGAAGCAGGAACTCACCGAACTCATCGACAAGGATGAAGACGGCATCATAGATACCTACCGCGCTGTAAGCTATGACTGGGCCGCCAACAGCAATTTCCACTCTTTCGCGTTTGGCCTGGCACATAGAGATGATGCTTTTTACTTTTTACTGTCGATCTGCGTACTCCCAGGAGGCGCCAGCTGCCCTGAGCAATTACCCGCCCAGGGCAAGCTGATGAAAGTAACCCTGGACGGCGATACGCAAATCTACGCCGCCGGTTTCCGCACACCCAACGGCATCGTCCTGGGCCCGGACGGACACTTGTATGTCGCAGACAACCAGGGTGACTGGTTGCCCGCGAGTAAATTGGTACAGGTGCGCGAAGGTGACTTTTACGGTTCCCGGGCAGTCCCGGAGCCGGGCATTATGGCCCGAGTGGAAGTTCCACCTGCGGTATGGTTACCCCAGGACGAGGTAGGCAACTCACCCACCGAGCCACTGTTTATGACCGAAGGCCCCTACGCCGGGCAGATGATTCACGGCGACGTGTATAACGGCGGCATCAAGCGAGTATTCCTGGAAACTATCGGCGAACGCCCGCAGGGCGCGGTCTTTCATTTTACCGCTGGCCTGCAGGGCCCGGTAAACCGCTTGCAGCGCGGCCCGGACGGCGCCATCTATATCGGTGAGGTGGGCAACCCACCCAACTGGGGCGAGTATGGAAAAACCTGGCACGGCCTGCAGCGCATGCGTTGGCAAGGCAACAAGGCCTTCGAAATTCTTAAAGTCCGGGCTCAATCCAACGGTTTCGAACTGGAGCTGACCCAACCTCTGGCCAAAGGCATGCAACTGTCCAGCGATGACCTGGTGGTGAAGCAGTGGTTCTACCAACCCAATGAACAGTATGGCGGCCCGAAGTTTGACGAGTCGGAGCTTACTTCATCTGCAATTGAAGTTTCAGCCGACAGACGCAGCATCAAGGCCACTATTCCAGGACTGAAAGCCGGGTACGTCATTTACCTGCAACTGTCAGACCGGCTCCGGTCTGACCAGGATCAATCGCTGTGGACTGCCGAGGCCTGGTACACCCTCAATAGCATTCCCGAAAGCGTGACAAGTATAAAGACAGAGGCGGAGGCAATGGTGTCCGCGCTCAAAACTACGAGCGCGGACGGTTGGCACGACCTGTTCGATGGCCAGACACTCGATGGCTGGCGCAACTACGGTGGCGATGAGAACGCGGTGCAAAAGTGGATTGTGGAAGATAAGGCCCTGACCCTACAGCAGGAAGGCGCTTTCCCCATGTGGGACATGATCTCCAGTGCCATCTTTGGCGGCAGTAGTGGTGATTTGATTTACTACCGGGAGAAATTTCGCAACTTCGAACTCAGCCTCGACTGGAAAATCTCTGAAAACGGCAACAGCGGTATCTTTTATCTGGTAAAAGACGAGAACGATAAAATGCCCTGGCTTACCGGTATCGAAATGCAGGTACTGCACAACGAGGGGCATGCAGACGGTGATATCATCACCCACAGGGCAGGCGATCTTTACGACCTCATCGCCGCAGAGCCTGAAACCGTGCTACCTCCGGGCCAGTGGAACAATGTACGTATCCGTATTAAGGACAACCTCATAGAACACTGGTTAAACGGTGTAAAAGTTGTCAGCGTGGTCCGCGGCGGCAAACAATGGAATGAGCTAGTGGCGGCCAGCAAATTTAACGACATGCCGGGATTCGGAAAATCGGATGAGGGCTACCTGGTACTGCAAGATCACGGCAACCCGGTGTGGTATCGCAACATTCGCATCCGCGATCTCTGATTGCCTCAGGGTCTGACTTGAATGGCACTTGCTTAAGCAAACTATGCTGAGCCGAGGCCACAGCCTTCTCATAGCAGGCGCATTGCAAGGTCAGGTATTCAGGCGCTCTCACAGCGAATATCTTAGCCTTCTGAGCAGTGAGGGCGCCTGAATACCTGACCGAACTCCAGGACACGGTCATGACGTTAGTCTAACCGGCAGGCGTCATACGGTAGGCCTCGCGGCTCAGAAGGCTGAGATATTCGCCTCGAGGCCTACCGTATGACCCCTACCTCTGTTCAGGCGCTGCTTCGATACCGAGACCTCTGGACCTTAAAACCCAAAGCCCTCTTTCATCCCATTGCACCGTTCAAGCGCCGGCACTATTTAGCTTAAGGCAGTGCCATTCGGGTCTGACCTCTAAAAACTGGTCATTAAAAAGCCAGTGAGCGCCGCATTATTAGGTGACAGCGTCGATGACACTGTAGCGCGAATCTCCTGCAGCATTTTTTGATAGCCCACGTAGAACTCCCAGGTTGGCGCGGGTCGATATTCCAGCTCCTGAATTTCCAGATTCGCGATAATGCCCTTGGCTGTGGTTGGTTTTACAAATGCCTCCTTGGTAGGCGCAAATTGAAACGGCACTATAGACACCACTGACCATTTGGCCAGGCCGAAGGGTTGCAGCATGCCAACCAGCTCTTCAAAGCCGCGTCGTTTAGACCGCCCAAACAAGCGTTTCTCAAAAGCCTGTGCGAAAGCCTCCTTTTCATGTGAGTTTAGCGAGTGAATAAAATCGCGAAAGCGCGGCTTCTCAAAGCGCGACACCATGGAAGACCGGCTAACAATTTTTAGCACCGTATCCACAATAAGCTCCGGCCGATTAAAATTACTCCGGCTGAGGTTCTCGCGGGCGAATTCGGCGAGCTTATCCACATTGTGCTTTTTCTTAATGGGTGCCAGCCCCGGATCATCAAAGCCCCCGGGATAACGCGTCAGAAACAGCGCCTCGGCCTCCAGTAATTTCGCCCTGTTCATACCAACCCCTGCTTTTGATTATTGCCCGTTTTGATCAATGCCAGTATAGATCACTAGTCAGTGACGAGAATCGCTACTGGCACTTCTTAACACAGACAACCGCACCGCATCGCCCCCGCAGGACGATCACGCTCGGGACTGGGCCTTGCAGCCCCAGGTTTCCGCAAGAGTTTGAGCCAGCGCACACAAAAATGTAAAAACGCGTCAGATAATTTTACAAATCATCTGTTTGGAAAGAGGCGCTATCGTCGTATCTAGCTGTTAGTTAGGGATAATTGGGTTGTGGCACGTTGTATGCGCTCTATAAAGGGAGTTTGAGTAAACACATTTTTGCGGGGCAATATCACCCTAGCCCATAAACTGTTTTCTCCACGCAGTAGCGACTACTGCACCCTTGCTAGAAAAACGCGCATCGGCGCGTTTTTTTATGGGCTAAAAGCCGACACAACGGGCCATACCATGGCCTTTTCAATCCTGCCGGTGGATAAGCTCCGGAACAGAATGCACCTTTTCGAGACAATCCATAGAAATTTTCAATCAACGTCACGCATTTGTTAGTTATTAAGTAACAAAATTGCGCGCCCAGCGAGCTATTCAAAGCACCGGAGGAAACACCCACAACACCAGTGGCGCCAAGGCTTTCCCGGGATTTACAAATGTTGTGTAAGAGGTCACATGCACCCCTGCGTCTGATTGACTCGCCAAGGGCACCGTTTATACTGATTTTCGGGTTCGCGCCCAATGCAAAAGTCTGCCCTGACTATTTCTTATCACGTTGTTAACTAAGGCTTTTCCGGGCGCGCGCGAGGTACGCAAACGACAATCAATGGCTTGCGCCAGGGTGATTTTTTGGTGGTTGTACACGGTGGTAAGAGTGCGGGGTATACACTCATCGAGCTGATGGCTGTGTTGTCTATCGCCTCCACATTACTGCTCATAGCCCTGCCCTCCTTCCAAACACAAATGCGCAACGGACGTCTCACCAGCGCATCCATCGACCTGCTTAGCACCTACATGCACGCCCGCGCCGAAGCCTCGGCAAGAGGCAATTTCGTAACGGTATGCATACGTAATGAAGACGCCACCGCTTGTGTCAAAG
>JBLFXU010000255.1:0-5168 GCA_047609575.1 Bacteroidia bacterium
ACGGCAGCTTGCCCCAGCAGGGCAATACTGCGGATGATGAGCAGGTTGCGCAGGTTGTCTACGGAGGGGCTATAGTTGCGCGCAGTGCTTGGTAGTTTGGAAGTCACGGCGCACATTATAGGGCCATGAGTCCGTTGAGGGCATACTTCGATTTCGATGCTGGATTTCAATGCCCTGGATGCCATGCTCTAGCTTCAAGGGATCTGCCCCGGGGGTTTATTGGGCCTTTTATCTGAAGTTCGGTCAGGTGTTCAGGCGCCCTCACTGCTCAGAGGGCTAAGATATTCGCTGTGAGAGCGCCTGAACACCTGACCTTGCAACGCGCCTGCCAGGAGAGAGCTGTTACTTCAGTTCATTCGACGCAGTGCCGATGGTTTGCCGGTTCAATGGGCTGAAAGAGGGCTGTAGAGTTTCTGGTCTTGGTGCGGCATCGAACCAGCGCATGAACAGAGGTAGGGGGCATACGGCACTCAAACCAGGCTCTCGGAGCAGGTGGGGCGGGAATCTATCCATTTTTGTCGGGTTTTCAGCGGGCGCATCACGTAGAATAATGCGCCTTTTTGGCAGCCCGGCAAATTCGTCGTTGTCATGGACGGCGATGCACTACGAATCAGGATTAAACAACAATGAGTGACATCCACTTGTCATCAGAGATCGGCAGCAGGCGTACTTTCGCCATTATTTCTCACCCGGATGCCGGTAAGACGACGATGACGGAAAAGCTGCTGCTGCTGGGCAATGCGATCCAGGTGGCGGGTAGCGTCAAAGGTAAAAAAGGCCCTCATGCCACCTCGGACTGGATGAGCATGGAGCAGGAGCGAGGCATTTCGGTGACCTCCTCTGTGATGCAGTTTCCCTATCGCAAGCGCACTGTGAACCTTCTCGATACGCCCGGCCACGAGGATTTCTCCGAGGACACTTACCGCACACTGACCGCCGTGGACTCTGCTTTGATGGTCATCGACGGGGCCAAAGGTGTGGAGGCGCGCACCATTAAGCTGATGAACGTCTGTCGCTTACGCGACACACCCATATTCAGTTTTGTAAATAAAATGGACCGTGATATTCGCGACCCCATCGATCTGATCGATGAAATCGAAGCTGTGCTGAAGATAGAAGGCGCACCGATCAACTGGCCCATCGGCATGGGGAAGGAGTTCAAGGGCGTCTATAATCTGTATACCGATACGATTCACCAGTACACGTCGGGGCAGGGCAGCGTGCAGGCAGCGGATGATCGCATTGTGGGGCTACAAAGCGATGCTGCACGGGAGTTACTGGACGAGGAGTACGAGAGTTACTGTGAAGAAATTGAACTGGTACGCGGCGCAAGTCATGAGTTTGATGTAGAAGCCTTTCTTGCCGGTAAATTGAGTCCGGTATTTTTCGGTACGGCGTTGGGCAATTTTGGTGTGCGAGAAATGCTGGATGATTTTGTACAGTGGGCGCCTGCGCCGCTGGATCGGGAAACGACAAAACGTTCTGTGCTGTCCGGTGAGGAGGAATTCAGCGGTTTCGTATTCAAAATCCAGGCGAACATGGATCCTCGGCACCGCGACAGAGTTGCCTTTATGCGGGTCTGTTCCGGCAGCTACAACAAGGGCATGAAGATGCACCATGTGCGGCTGAACAAAGATGTAAAAATTGCCGATGCGGTGACTTTCAAGGCGGGCGAACGCGTCTTGGTGGAAAGAGCGGTTTCGGGTGACATTATCGGTCTGCATAATCACGGCACCATCCAGATCGGTGACACGTTCACCCAGGGTGAGGATTTGCAGTTCACCGGTATTCCCCATTTCGCGCCGGAACTGTTCCGCCGCATCCGTCTGACCGACCCCATGAAATCAAAGCAATTGCAGCGTGGCCTGCAGCAGCTATCTGAAGAAGGCTCTACCCAGGTTTTTGCGCCGATTATGACAACGGATTTGATTGTTGGCGCAGTAGGGCAGTTGCAGTTTGATGTGGTGTCCTATCGATTGAAGGATGAGTACAAAGTCGAGGCGATTTACGAGCCGGTGAATGTCTATACCGCGCGCTGGATTACCTGCGACGACAATCGCAAGTTGGAAGATTTTCGCAAAAAGGCGGCCGAGCATCTGTCAGTGGATGGAGGTGGCCATCTGACCTACCTGGCGCCGACGAGAGTGAATCTGGCTTTGATGGAAGAACGTTGGCCTGACCTGGAGTTTAGAGCGACTCGGGAGCACTAGGCCGATCGGCTGCGCACCCTGGCTCGCTCATTGGACGTCTCATGGGCCTCTTCATTCCCGCCTCTTCCTGAATTGCACCGGGCACAGAAAAAAATCTAACGCATGAAAATCCAGGATACTCCTTGAGTGAGAGTGACGAGAGAGGCGCTGGCGCTAACGCTTGGCCAAAAAAAACGGCGCCTTAAAAGCGCCGCTCTCATAGCGTTGGCTATCTCAAGCCAACAGCTTTTCAATATCTTTTGCAATGGCTTCAGGCTTATCAACCGGGGCATAACGCTTCAGTACCTTGCCAGACTGATCTACCAGGAACTTGGTGAAGTTCCATTTAATGCCCTTCGTGCCCAATGCGCCTGGAGCGGCGGATTTTAGATGATCGTAAAGCGGTGCGGCACCGGAGCCATTAACTTCGATCTTGCCGAACATGGGGAAGCTGACCCCGTAATTCAGCTGACAGAAATCGGTGATTTCATCGTTACTGCCAGGGTCCTGTTTACCGAATTGGTTGCAAGGAAAGCCTAATATCTCCAGGCCCTGGCCCTGGTATTTCTTGTAAATGTCTTCCAGGCCGGCGAACTGCGGGGTGAAGCCGCATTTGGAGGCGGTGTTAACTACCAGCAGCACTTTCCCCTTGTACTGCGAAAGAGATTTTTCTTCGCCCGCCGGGGTCAGGCAGTTGAAATCGTAAATGGTGTTGGCCATCTTGGGAACTCCGTGAATGTATGACGCTGTTGCGCGTGACTGGACTCTATTGGACTTTCGTGACTGGGCTCTGTGATAGAAGGTAGCACAGATAGCTGGATACGGGCGGAGGTGTTCACTGGATCAACCCCGCTTTGCGTCAGCGGGGCATGAGGGTCGACTCAGGCTATTTCTGGTTGCGCTCAGGTTGCTTGGGCAGCCTGCATTTGCACCTGTTCCATGAGCAGCCCAATGCGCTTACGCTGCATTTTTAGCGTGTACTCAAGGGTTTTCAGCTGGGTGCGCAACGCGGCGTTTTCCCAAGTGAGTTGCAGGTGTTGCTTGCGCTCTTCCAGCGCGCTACCCAATTGTCCTTTTTTGCGCTCGTAGCGATCCGACTGCAGAGCAGACCATTGATTGATCGACTCGGTGAACAGCTGATATTCCCGCTCCAGCATGGTCCGCATGGATGCACTGCTGGGCGTTTCATCCAGCGTTGCTCGCGCCCGTGCAAAAGCGGTATCGAGCATCGCTCTTTGAATCTTGAAGTTCGGTACTCGAGTCAGATTGCTGGCAAGGCCCAGGTGCGAGCACAGGGCGATGAGCCACTTGGTGGGATCCCACTGCCACCAGCGGATGCCATTTCGATAATCAGTTTGAAAGATGTGATGGTAGTTGTGGTAGCCCTCGCCGTAGGTGAGAAAGGCGAGAAATCCGTTGTCCCTGGCACTGTTGGTATCCGTGTAGGGACGACTGCCCCAAAAGTGGGCCAGTGAGTTGATGAAGAAGGTGACATGGTGGTTTACGATCAACCGCAGCAGACCTACCACCAATACCGTACCAAAGATGTCGCCGTGCCAGATACCCAGCAAAATTGGCAGGCCAAGGTTCATAAAGAAGGTCAGGGGCACATAGTGTTTGTCTTGCCACATAACGATCGGGTCTTTCTTCAGGTCTGGCGCGTTGTTGTCACCTTTTTGGCCGGTGTCGTACTCACGCAACATCCAGCCCATGTGGCTGAACCACAAGCCGCGGCCGGCGGAGTAGGGGTCTTTTTCATTGTCGTCGACATGGCGATGATGACGCCTATGGTCTGACGCCCAGATAAGAATGCTGTTTTGCAGTGCCCCGGCACCCCAGAAAGCGTAGAACCATTTTAGCAGCGGGTGTGCGTCATAGGCTTTGTGCGCCCAGAGTCTATGGTAACCACCGGTGATAGATAATCCGTTCAGGTACAGGAAAGCCAATGCCCAGAGCCATTGGAAACTGTCATAACCATGGGAAATGCCCCACCAGGGCACGAGTATGAGCGCGGCGAGGGGGAGACCACAAAAGACAATCACGTTCGTCATGATCAGTGGGGGCTTGGCTTTCTGGGTTGTCATTGCGAGCGATTCATCTCTCATCTGGCGTAATATATTAATGATGGTAACTATTTTGTCAGCAAAAGTCTTTGTGCAGTATTTGTCGGTAGTGGCTCAATTTGAAATCAGGAGCCGTTACTGAGGAGCATGAAACTATTCAAACTGAGCCACTACCCAGTTGTCGGGTATTATGAGCAAGCCTCTAATTTGCGCGGCGATCACCGCGGGCGCGGTTTCTAAAGTATCATCGAGTTCTCTTAAACGAGCCTGAATCTCACTGACTGTGCATCCTCCCACTGCTGAATTTTCTCGTTGCGCGGCAGATCTTTTAGATCGGCTCTCGTGGAAATTCGACGCGAGAGCTGTTCGATGAATGAGGCAGTGTTTACGCGGGGTTCTACCCGGCGTCATGTCCTGGCGATGACCGGTGCCAGCGCGATAGGCCTGATGGCCATGTTCGGTGTGGACATGATCGACATGTTCTTCCTGACCTTGCTCGGGGAGCAGGAGCTGGCGGCCGCCGTAGGATTTGCCGGGACGCTGGCTTTCTTCCTGGTCGCGGTGAGTATTGGCCTGCAGATTGCTCTGGGTGCTCTCGTGGCGCGTTCCGAAGGTGCCCATCGCCGTGATATGGCACGTCGTTACTGCAGCACCGGACTGATCTTCAATGCCCTTGTTTCAATCTTTATCAGCGCCATGGCCTGGCTGAACTTGCCGGCCCTGTTGACCCTGCTGGGCGCCTCCGGACTCACCTTCGATTATGCCTTGAGCTACGCCGGCATCATGCTGCCCTTTATGCCTGTGTTGGTCATGGGGATGAGTATGGCGTCGGCAGTTAGGGCCATTGGAGATGCGCGGCGTTCCATGTGGGCCACGATTATTGGCTCGCTGGTTAACGGTCTGCTGGACCCACTGT
>JBLFXU010000256.1:0-5164 GCA_047609575.1 Bacteroidia bacterium
AATTGGCCGATATGCAGACTGATATTGCCCTCGCATTGCAGGGTTGTTTTCGAGCCGGACAAATGATGGGCGAAGGCGGTATTGCGCCGGAGTTGATTTCGATGCTTAAGCGAAATTCCTGTGGCAAGGCGCTTCACATTGCACGTACTGCGCGAGACATGTTGGGTGGCAATGGTATTTCTGACGAATACCCGGTTATGCGCCACATGGTGAACCTGGAGGTGGTGAATACCTACGAGGGCACCCACGATATTCACGCGTTAATACTGGGGCGCTCGCAAACTGACATACCCGCTTTCTAATTTGATCGCGGGAATGACAGCTTACTTTATGTGCGATATTGCATGCCATTTACCGCGATCTCTATAATCAATGGATCAGAATAATCCCATGAAGATAGGTGTTCTGGTTTTGGCGGCAGGACGATCAACCCGGTTTGGCTCGGACAAACGTATCGCTGCATTGGCAGACGGTGCACAAGTACTGCACACCCAGTTGGATCAGATCGCTGTAGCGCGCTTGCCAGTGCATGTCTGTCTGCATCCCGATGATGATGCACTCGCTGCCCAACTATTGCAGCGAGGTACGCCCTGTAGGCGCTACGAGAAAGCGAAAGAGGGCATGGGAGGAACGCTAGCCCAAGCTATTGGTCATGTTGAGGCCTGGGATGGGGTGCTGATTGCATTGGCAGACATGCCGTGGATTCAGGCTGGCACCTATCGCAGCGTGGCGCATCTGTTGGGCAGGGAACGTATTTGTGTGCCAACGTACAGTGGCAAGCGAGGACACCCGGTGGGATTTTGTCGGCAATACTATGTGGAGCTGTCTGAAATTGCGGGACAGGCAGGGGCTAGAAAGATTTTGGCAAAGTACCCAGATGACGTCCATGAAGTTGAAGTTGATGATCCGGCTATTCACTGGGATATTGATGTGCCTGCCGATATAACCCTAGATCGTTCAAAGGTCTGATTATGCAGAAATTAGTGTGAGGCACTTACGATAATGCGAAGTATGGATCGCGAGGTTCTGGAACATATCAGCGCTTGGGTCAAGGAAGGCATACAACCCTGGTTGTTCACGATCGTAGGGACCGTAGGTTCCTCTCCTCGCCCCGTCGGTTCAGTGCTCGCTGTAACCGATGACGGCCGCCAAATCGGATCAGTTTCGGGGGGCTGTGTAGAGGAAGATCTTCTGGAGCGTCTGCGCAAAGGCCAGTTTACGGGCGATAAGCCCCAGCTAACGCAATACGGTGTTACACCGGAAGAAAACGAACGTCTCGGGCTGCCCTGCGGTGGACGCATTACCCTGTTGCTGCAAAAGTTGGATACCCCAGACCTGCACTGGGTGGAAAGCATATTGCAGGCTTTGGCGAAACGGCAGTGCATAGAACGCCGGTTGGATCTTGCAACGGGCGCCACGACACTGGTAGACGTAGCGCAGTTTGAGTCGCTGGTGATGGATGAGCAAACTCTGACCCAGTGCTTTGGTCCGCAAATGCTCATGATTCTGGTGGGCGCCGGCCAACTAGCGTGCCAGCTTGCCGAGCTTGCAATCGCCATGGACTATGAGGTTCGTGTTACCGACCCGCGTGAGCAGTTTCTGCGGCAGTGGGAAGGCCCTGCTGTGCCTCTGTTACAGGGCATGCCCGATGATGTCATTCGTGACAATGCAGACCACCCCCTCAGCATTGTGATCACGCTTACCCATGACCCGCGCATTGATGACATGGCACTCATGGAGGCGCTGTTAACAGACGCCTGGTATGTCGGTGCACTGGGGTCTGCGCGCACCACGCAAAAGCGTTTGCGGCGTCTTGCGCAGCTCGATATTCCCGCGCAGAACATCGCCCGGCTGCACGCGCCCGTTGGGCTGGATATCGGCAGTAAAACGCCGATAGAAATCGCTGTGGCGATCATGGCCCAAATCACACAGCTGCGCCGCACAGAGGCGGCTCCGGTAGTTGAACTTCCCGTCTAGGCTTTACCATCCCTGCGACACGCTAACGCGCTGTTTAATTTCCAGACTAAGTGTTTTTGACAGGGCAGAGCAGGGGGCTTGCGCAGAGTCCCTGCGACGATAGACCCTCAAGGTTTTGATGCCCCCCGGACGCGAACTAGTAAAGGCGACAACCCCCTTGCGCTTACGATGACTTTTACCCTCCTTGGCAAAGTGCTGCCAGCAGGCCCTGGCAGCGGGGTATTTCCTTGCACCTGTGCGAGAGATTTACCGTCAGCGCACTTTTTAGTGTGTAGCACTTCCCGCCCTGTCAGATCTTAAGCTACTGATATATATACTTAAATACTATATTAGGTTCGCCTCTAATTCTTAGTTAAACGTTTGATTAACTCTGAGCAAAGAGTATTCTCTGTTGCATGACCCATTCAGCTGTCAGTCGTGGTAACCAGACGCGCGAAGCTCTCATTCGCGCTGCCACCCAAATCATCGGCCAGGCGGGTTTTGATGCCGCTAGCACACGGGCGATTGCTGAGGCCGCCGGTGCTAACCAGGCCCTGATCAACTATCACTTTGGCGGCAAAGAGGGGCTCTACCAGGCGGTGATTGCGGCCATTTCGGCTGAGATGGAAACCGCCTTGGTTCCGCTGCTCGATGAGCTGGGAGCCGCGATGCCCCTGCAGCACGCAGCGGCAGTGGAGGCAATCCTAAAGATTTTTACCGTTGTGATCGATCAGTTCAGTCGGGAAGAGATGCGGGATTGGTCGCGGATTATTGCGCGCGAACAGCAAGACCCAACACCTGCTTTTGAAATTGTCTACGAACGTTTCATGTCACGCATTCTTGAGTTGCTTACATCGTTAGTAATGACAGCTGCAGGCGGATCTATTTCGGTTGAGGCGGCGCGCATACGGGCAACGCTTCTTGTAGGACAGATATTGGTATTTGTTTATGCGCCTGCAATGACCCAGCGCTTTCTTGGCTGGCCGCACATGGGTGAAGAGCAAAAACAGAAGCTGCTCTGTGAATTACAACATATCGTTTATGGCCAGTTTCCCGAGGTACTGCAGTGAAGATTTTACGTGTATTGATTGGGTTAGGTCTGTTGTTAGTCGCTGCCTATTTTGGCTGGCAGTGGTTTCGTAGTGCCGATGGCAATGACGGGCTGACCCTCTATGGCAACGTAGACATTCGTGAAGTACAAATGGCTTTTCGTGTTCCGGGCCGAGTTACTACAATGTCATACGAAGAAGGCGACTCAATAGATACGGGTGATTTACTCGCGACATTGGATGACACACCGCAGCGTAATGCTTTGGCTGTGGCCACGGCACGAATCGCGCAGGCACAAGCCAGATTCGATTTGTTGAACGCCGGTGCGAGGCCACAAGAGATCAAACAGGCCAGGGCCGGTGTGCGCGAGTCCCAAGCCGGGCTTGCGAATGCACAGGAAGCTTTCAAGCGGCAGGCTAGATTGGTTGAGCAGGCGTTGAGCAGTCAGCGCCTGCTGGATCAGGCGCGTTCAGCACGCGATCAATGGCAGGCGCGGCTGACACAGGCCCAGGAAGCACTGGCTCTCGCGGTAGAGGGATTTCGCAGCGAGGAAATTGCCCAGGCGCAGGCTGCATTGGATGCTGCGATCGCGCAGCATGCGCAACTGGCAACCCAGTTGAGTGACACACAACTATTGGCAGCCAGTGCCGGGACCATAATGACCCGTGTCACTGAGCCTGGTGCCATGGTGGGCGTGGGCTCCGCCGTCTATATCGTGTCTTTAACAGACAAAATCTATGTCAGGGCCTATGTGGATGAGTCCAATCTGGGCAATGTGGTTCCGGGTACGGACGTCCAGGTCACCACTGATACCGATGGCCGGGTGTATCAGGGCCGCATTGGATTTGTATCTCCGCGAGCCGAGTTCACGCCCAAGTCTGTAGAAACACCCGCCTTGCGCACCGACCTTGTTTATCGTCTGCGCATTGTAGTGCCACAGGCGGATGGCGGACTCAGGCAAGGCATGCCTGTCACCGTCAGTATTGGGGACTAAGAAGTGGAACCTGCCATTGAGCTGGAGTCTGTCAGTAAACGTTTTGGTGAGACGGTGGCGTTGCGTGATATTCAGGCGCGCATCTATGCCGGCACGCTGACCGGCCTTGTGGGCCCTGATGGTGCCGGCAAAACCACGTTGATGCGAATTATGGCCGCGCTGATGGCGCCGTCTGAAGGTAAGGCGCGTGTAGCGGGTTTCGATGTGTCGGGCGATATGAGTGCTGTGCACGAGTTGATCGGTTATATGCCACAACGGTTTGGTCTGTATGAGGACCTCTCGGTACAGCAGAACCTCAATCTCTATGCGGATTTGCGTGGACTGACAGGCACTGTGCGGCAAGAGACGTTCACCAGGCTGCTGGCATTTACCCAGCTGGGACCCTTCACGAGCCGACTGGCTGGCGCCTTGTCTGGCGGTATGAAACAGAAGCTGGGCCTGGCCTGTGCGCTTATGGCCAGGCCTAAAGTGTTATTGCTTGATGAGCCCAGTGTTGGCGTTGATCCTGTCTCCAGGCGGGAACTTTGGCAGATGGTGCAGGAACTGACCAGTGAGGGAATGGCTGTTGTTTGGTCAACCGCGTATCTGGACGAAGCGGAACGTTGCGAAGATGTATTGGTAATCGACCACGGACGACTGCTGCACAAAGGCCCGCCGAGTGAACTGACCGGCCGGCTGGCAGGAAGAAGTTACCTCGCGGTTGATATACGCGGCGATAGGCGGCAACTGTTAACGCAGGCGCTGGATCTTGATTGCGTTTGTGATGGCGTGATTCAGGGGGCTGCCGTACGGCTGGTGCTGGTGCAGGAGAAAAAGCGGGAAGCGTTAACCCAGCTTTTGTCGAGCTATAACGCGCGCCTGCAAGCGGTAGAGCCGCGCTTTGAGGACGCCTTTATCGATATGTTGGGAGGCGGGCCGGGCGGTCACTCCGAAATTGCCGATCGTATGGCGGAGGTTTCTGACAATCGCGAGGTCATGGTCGAATGCCGCCATCTCACCAAACGTTTCGGAGACTTTACCGCTACGGACAACATTACTTTTACCGTGCGAAAAGGTGAGATATTCGGCCTGCTTGGGCCCAATGGTGCAGGCAAGTCCACGACGTTCAAAATGTTGTGTGGCCTGCTCAAGCCCACCGAGGGATCCGCAGAGGTGGTGGGTTTG
>JBLFXU010000257.1:0-5157 GCA_047609575.1 Bacteroidia bacterium
GGCGAGTTTTGCCGCTGCTCTGTTACCGGAGGAGGGCTTCGACGAGATATTTACGGCGAACAACAATCGCGTCACGATGGGTGGCCAATTTTTCCCTAACGGCATGGGTCAAAAGGTCGACGGCGGCTATCAGGTAACAGGCGCCTGGCAGTTTGGTAGCGGTACGGGCCATGCGGAATATGTGTGCGCGGGTTTCCTCCCCATGGATGGCGAAGAAATGTTGATGGCTGACGAAACCATGCCCCTGATGAGCGTGGCCGTTGTGCCAAGAGGGCAAGTGAAGTTTACCGATGGCTGGCACGTGCAGGGTTTGAAGGGTACCGGTAGCTACGACTATGAGTTGGAGGATGTGTTTGTGCCTGAGGCGCGCATCTACCCTTTAATGAGCCGCAATGCCCAGCGTGGCGGACACATGTACCAGTTTGGTGTAATGCCGGTAACCGGTTGTGGGCACGCGGCCTGGGCTCTGGGTGTTTCGCGCAGCGCCATCGATGACGTGAAAGAACTGGCAGTCAATAAAGTGCGCATGGGGGATGAGAGTTCTATCGGACACAAGCTAACCTTCCAGCGCAATCTTGCACATCACGAGGCCATGTGGCGTGCGGCTCACCGCTTGGTTGTGGATACCTTCACCGAAATGGAGATGCGCATCGCAGACGGTGAAGATCTAGCCCCACAAATGCGCTGTGATATGCGTATTGCCGCGACTTATGCCACCGAGGCCAGTCGTGAAGTTGTGCAGTGGGCACACCTAGCCGCCGGTACTTCGGCAATTCGAGAGGGCAGTCGGATGGAGCGCGCCTTTCGCGATATGTACACAGGCACACAGCACGCATTCATCAGCGAGAAGACCTATACCGAGGCAGGTCGTCTGATGCTGGGTCTTATCGATGATAGTCCGGCTCTCTGATAGAACAGCGTAAAGATAGAACAGGGCCAAGCAAATATGTCACTAGCGAACAGGAACTGATTCAATGAAAGACTTTGCAGGCAAGACTGCGGTAATTACCGGCGGTGCCAGTGGTATTGGCCGCGCCATGGGCGAGTTGTTTCTCTCTAAGGGTATGAACGTTGTATTGGCCGATATCGAACCCGATGCACTTCACGCCACCGTAGCCGAGTTGGGAGGTGAGCCTGCCAATTGTATGGGTGTGGTAACCGACGTTTCCAAGGGCGAACAAGTGCAGGGGCTTGCCGATGCGGCGCTACAGCGCTTTGGTGAGATTCATGTGGCTTGCAACAACGCGGGCGTTTTTGCCGGAGGATTGTGTTGGGAGGAAAGCGTTGCTGATTACGAGTGGCAGATGGGCGTTAATGTCTGGGGTGTGATTCATGGTGTGCGCACATTTGTTTCGATCATGGCGGCCCAGGACTCACAGTGCCATATCATCAATACCGCATCCATGGCAGCCGTTACCGCGATGCCCTACGCCGGTATTTATCACATGACCAAGCATTCGGTGCTGGCGTTAAGCGAGTCTCTGTATCACGAGCTGTCTTTTCACGCGCCAAATGTCAAAGTTTCAGTGCTTTGTCCTGAGGCTATCAATACTGGCATTGCTCAGTCAGAGCGTAATCGACCCGCACAATACAGTGGTTCGAATGACATCCTGGAAACCGCAGAGCGTGACGTTGTATTGCAGGCACTGACCGAAAGTACCGCTGCGGGTATAGGGCCCGAAGTGATGGCGCAACGGGTCTTTGACGCCATTGTTGAGGAGCGCTTCTACATTCTTTCTGATGAAGAATGGCGCGTGGCGGCAAATGTTCGCCTCGATGATGTACGCGAGGCGCGCAATCCCACTTTTGCACCGCCGCTAGCGGCAGAATAATCCATTGAGCACTGAAACTAGCGAGAACTGGAAATAATGGGAACCAAAACTGATGAGCACTGAGTCTGAAGCACTTTTTGATATTCCGCAGGATGACGCTTTTATAGAGCAGGCACTGGAAGACGCTAGCATTCCGACGCTGCTAATGAGCATGATTCACATGAGCGGCGACGTCAGCCTGCTAGACGGGCCGTTGCGTCCCGCCGGTGTTTACATCAATGAATACCAGGGGTACATGTCGGAAGAAGACAAGGCACAAGTGCGTGCGCAGGCACTGGAGGTTATCAAGGCGTTCCGGGATGGCGGCTGCAAGTTGCCGCCAACACCTTCTGCAGACACTATCCACCGCATGATGAATTTTTACGTGGCGCAGGAAGTCCCCCAGGATTACGTGCCAATGATGCTGGAAGAGATGGAGCTAGACGGTCAGGACCAGCGCTCTGACGCCTGGGGCGAAGAGGTTTCCCCTGCCAGTCGACAGGAACACAAGGTGCTGGTGATTGGCGGCGGTATGTCGGGCGTGCTGGCTGCCTATCGGTTGCAGGAAGCGGGTATACCCTTTGTTGTTATCGAAAAGAACGCCGGTGTCGGCGGCACCTGGTTCGAAAACCGCTACCCGGGTGTGCGTGTTGATGTGGGCAATCATCTTTACAGTTATTCGTTTGAGCCTGCCCATCACTGGACTCAGTTTTTCTCCCAGCAGCAGGAGTTGCAACGCTATTTTACCGACGTCGTTAAGCAGAATGATTTACAAGACAACTTTCGTTTCAGCACCGAGGTGACCAGCGCGGTTTATGACGACAGCAGTAAGCTGTGGACGGTGACTACTGCCGACGCCGACGGCAAGGTCGATCAGCATGTGGCCAATACAGTGATCAGCGCCGTCGGTCAGTTGAATCGTCCCAAGTTACCTGATCTTGAAGGTATAGAGAGTTTTTCTGGTCAGTGGTGTCATTCAGCCGCGTGGGACGACAGCATTGATTGCAGCGGTAAAAAAGTCGTGGTGGTGGGTTCCGGTGCCAGTGCTTTTCAGCTTGTGCCGGCGATCGCAGATAAAGTAAGCAAGCTCACTGTGTTCCAGCGGTCAGCGCCCTGGATGTTTGAAAACCCCATTTACCATGAAAAGGTACCCGAGGGTAAAAAGTGGTGCCTGCAGCATCTGCCATTTTACACTCGGTGGTTCCGCTTCCTGTTGTTCTGGCCAGCCTGCGACGGCGCGTACGAGACGGTATTTGTCGATCCGCAATGGCCGCATCAGGATCGGTCTGCCAGCGAGATGAACGAGTTTGTGTACAACATGTTCAGCGACTATATCAAGCAGCAGGTTGGCGACGACGAAGCGCTTCTTGCGAAGGTCATTCCCGATTACGCACCCATGGCCAAGAGAACACTGCAGGATAATGGCAGTTGGTTGGCGGCCTTGAAGCAAGACAACGTCGATCTGGTCAGTCAGTCTGTTGCGTCGGTTAGCGAACAGGGCGTCACCGCTGAAGACGGACAATTTTTTGAGGCCGATATTATTATTTATGCAACCGGCTTTGAGACTGATCGCTTCCTGTGGCCGATGGAAGTGCGAGGCAAGAGTGGTGTGCAGCTTTCTCAGCAGTGGGGGTCGGAGCCTGCTGCGTATCTGGGGATTACCGTACCCAATTTCCCCAACTTCTATTGTATGTATGGCCCGGGTACCAACCTGGCATTCGGTGGCAGCTTGATCTTTAACGGCGAATGCCAGATCCGTTACATCATGGGATGCGTGAAAGCGCAGTTGGTGTCCGGCAAGCCGGAGATGGAATGTCGTCAGGAAGTCTTTGATGACTACTACCGTCGTTTCCGGGAGTTGCATGCCAAACTGATCTGGGAGCATAGCTCGCTGAAAACCAGTTTTTATCAGAATGACCAGGGCAAGGTAACGCTTTTGTGGCCGTGGAAGATCATTGATATGTGGCGCTGGACGCAAGCGGTTGACTTACAGGACTATGAATTTTCCGAATGAGAATCTATAGTTTTCTCAGAGGGTGCGTTTATTGCTATCCCAATGGACACGCAGGTCCGCTAGCCGGGTAGTTTGGGCATTGCGTGAAGAATGAAATGTTTGACGTCCACACAGATACTCACATTCCGACGTAGCGGTTTTACAGTATTTGCGTAGTAGTTGTGCATGAGTTCGCGATAGGTCATCCCGCGAAGTCTGGCTCAGCGAAGACTAACAAAAACCGGCTTAAGAACTAGCCGATCGAAAAGGGGATTCACACATGACAAACCTTGATGGCAAAGTCGCAATTATTACCGGTGCCGCCTCGGGGATTGGGCTGGCTTGCGCGCAACGCTACGCGGCCGAGGGCGCCATTGTGATCGGACTCGATCGGCAGACCAGTGATGCTTGGCAGGGTGTTGAGAGCACAGCGAGTGACAGTCGATTTCACCAGGTTGATGTGACCGATAGTAAAGCGCAGCAGGCAGTGGCCGCTGAAACCGCGCGCGAATTCGGACGCATCGATATTCTGCTAACGGCTGCAGGTGTCGGTGATGGCGGGCCTGTGGGCATGCTGGATGAAGAGGCATGGGACCGCGTGATTGATATCAATCTGAAAGGTACGTTTCTGTCGATTAAATCTGTTTTGGACACTATGGTGGCGCAGCGCTCTGGCAGCATTATTACGGTGGCAAGTGTTGAAGGATTGAACGGCACAGAGGGTGGTAGTTGCTACAACGCCTCCAAGGGAGGTGTCGTGCTTTTAACCAAGAACGTTGCGATTGATTACGGTCGGGTGGGTATTCGTTGCAATGCCATCTGTCCAGGATTTATAGATACACCCATGTTACGCAGCGTGCTGGACTCAATGACGGAAGTGAAAGCAGACATCATCAGTGAGTCCAAGATGGGTCGTTTGGGTAAACCTGAAGAAGTCGCCGGCGCCGCGTATTTTCTCGCATCGGACGATTCCTCCTATGTTACCGGGCATACCATGGTGGTCGACGGTGGCTACACCGCCGGCCACAGTCATGGCATTGTTGAGATGATGGGCCTGGTCTAACGTCCGAGTATTGAGCGAGCAACCAGCTCTTTCATAATCTCCGAGGTGCCGCCGTAAAGGCGCTGGACGCGGGCGTCCGTGTAGTAGCGCGAGATTGGATACTCCACGGTATAGCCGTAACCACCGAACATCTGCAGGCAGTCGTCGATGGTGCTGCACTGCATCTCTGTACTGGCGTACTTCAGCATGGCCGCGTCATCGGCGCTTAGCTCGCCCCTGGTGTACTGGTCAGCGCACTTATCATAAAACGCACGGTTCAGAGTGACGCGTGTTTTTACATCGGCCAGCAC
>JBLFXU010000258.1:0-5107 GCA_047609575.1 Bacteroidia bacterium
CCGCAAAGAAGCGCATGCCATAGGCGGCGGTAATATCGCGGGCAAGCGTATTGTCAATATAGGTAAACGCCTCCCCCGGCACCGTCTGGCGCTCGCCGTCGCCACACCCGGCGTTAAATCCGGGCACAATTCCCGCAATATCAGCAAATGACCAATGCCCCGCATCGGCAATTTCAATCTTCCAGGCAGGACTTGGGGCAGCGTCATAGTTTGCGCGCAGCACCAAATTGCCCAACACGCCAATGCTGTTATCTTCCTCGGCCACCATGAACAGCATTGGCTCCTCGATTCCCGCCACAGTAACGCCCGCTAAGACCGGACTTTCCACAGGCGCGGCCATGATCAGGCCCGCCTTAAAACGAGGATCATCCTGCAGGACCTTGCCCGCAGTCACCGCGCCGTAACTGTGGCCCGCAACGGCAACCCGCGTTGCGTCAAATCGACCCTGCAAAGACGCCGGCAATGCCTGCGAATTTTCTGAAAGCAGTTCGTCCAACACCGCAATAACATCAGTGGCTCGAACGGCCAAAAATTCTGCGTCAATCAGCGCGCCTGTGTCGAACAGGGTGTTCATTGGATGGTCTGGCGCGGCAACGGCAATACCGTGACTGGCCAATCGCTCCGCCAAAGAAAAGGCGGAATAGCGGGTACACTCATGACAGTGGGAGAAGATAACAAGCGGCAGCTGTCCCGCCCTGGCCGCAGGTTTGGGTGCATCGCCTGAGGAGGTCTCACGCCGAGTACACTGCTGCGGCACATCGGCTAACAGCGCCAACAAGGCATCGCGTTCCATCTCATCGATGGCAAAGTCTTCTATGGATTGCGCTTTCTTTGCGGATGCTGCGGGATACCAAATTTCTACGTTTAGCGCTCTGCCCTGCGTCGTATTCATAATACTGACGGTACGATTACCCACCGGATAGGGGCCCAATTCATCGTAGCTGAAGACTTGCGAGTCTATGGATGGGTTATCCGCGCCATCAGAACATCCCGACAAACCGAGTACACAGATCAACGAAAAATGGAGAACCGCTATAGTCTTAAACATTGCGAAACGCTCTTAATGGGCTGTGATAGATATCTCGTCGGAATTTCAACGTGGCAAATATCGAATTTTTATTGAATATCTGATTGCGCCAAGTATACACCGCTAGAGCGGTATACCACTCGTTTTGCATATTGCACCTTTGCTGACCAGCCTGACCAAGAAAGCACTCTGTAGGCACGCATTCAACGTCAGTGCCTGGATTTACAAGTCCTTTGAGTAGAGCAATGGATTAAGTGGGGTCGCCACGGCCTCCCCTACTCGCGCGCCAGGGCACCACTGCTCCCAGTCCGCTTTTTGGTTGTCATTGGCGGGGGCTTTCAGCCTCGTTCCATCCGCCATGTAGATAATCGTCATGGCGCGCCGCGACAACCCTGTCGTATTACCGCCGGCCCTGTGAAAAGTCCAACCAGAGTGAAAACTCACGTCGCCTGCCCTAAACGTATTTGCGACCTGCTCCAGCTCCAGGGCTTTTAGCCTTTGGTCTATGATCTGCTGGGAGCCCTCGCCTATTGGCAGGTCACGCCCCAGGTCAATAAGGTGGCTACCCGCACTGAACGCAAGAGCACCCATTTCCAGCGGCGTATCCTGCAGCGGGATCCAGGCTGTGATTGTGTTGTCGCTATCCAACGGCCAGTAGTACTGATCACAGTGCCAGGGAGTAAATCCGCCACCTGGGGCCTTATACAGCGCCTGATCATGGTACAACCGCACCCCACTAACACCCATCAATTCTGCTGCTATCCTTGCCAGCACAGGATTGAAAATCAGGGCACGGACAGACTCGCTGCTACACCAGATATTCATGACCTGGTTGAAGGCCTGCTCGTAAGCAGACGTGTCTGAGTTGGGCGGCTTCTGTGTGGCTGGATCGTAAAGGGCATCCACCCCTGCGGTGACGGCTCGTTCGAACCCTTCGATTTCCGACGCGCCAAAAACACCATTGAGCTTGATAAAACCGTCGGACTGGTAGCGGCCGCATTGCGTTTGGTCTACACGATAGGTATCTATGCTCTGCTCCATCCTGCTCAAATCCTCCCTATCCACAATCTCTGTTGGCAATCGCGAGTAATTCTAGCAGTTCCGCTCTAGTACGGCGTAGCTCCTTTCCTGGTACGTAGACTGCCCCAGAGCCGCCCATCACCAGGGCTCCCGCCCGTGGATCACTCGCATTTGGCGGCTGGCTCGAGCGCGCCGTCATCTGCCCCCTACAAATCGCTTGCCGAGAAAACACAGCTGACTGTATGCAGGCCACCTACTGCGACGCCGTGACAGCCTACCAACGGTGTAATAGGATCAGCCGTTATGCCTGTTCCAAACGATAGCGGAGAACCATGAACGCCAACAGCAACCAGCAGTATCTGATCAGCCCTAAACCACCGATTGTTCGGGATGAACTGGCACACATAGGCGCAGGCTTACGATTTTTTCAAAGCCCTACACGATTTCTGGCGCAGTTGCGTGAGCAGTATGGCGACACGTTTCTGGTGGATGTGTTCGGCTACAAGCTATTTTGCGTATTCTCCCCTGAAGGACTGAAAAGTCTCTACGCAGCGGAGGAAGACAGTGCCAGCTTTGGCATGGCAACCTTCGACATGTTAGGTTTCAAAACCCCCATAGAGGTCTTCTACGATGCAGATATCGACTTGTTCTATGAGCTATTGAAACCAGAGAGGATTGGCGGCTATACGAAGCACTTCGTGGAGGTCATTGATCATGTCTGCGCCCAGATGCCCGATGCAGGCCAACTCAACATTTTTGACGATATACGAACCCTTGAGCAACGGGTGGGTTTTCAGCTCTGGCTGGGCAAAGAAGCCTCCGCCGATGGCGTTTGGCAGACGCTAAAAAGCCACTTTGATGTGTTGTCACAGGAAAACGCTTTTGTCAGCCCACACAGTACGCTTGAGACGCTCAACTCTGGCAAGGCGAAAGAAAAGCAGGCCATCGCCGGCATCAGGGGTATTATCGAGCAAATAGTGCAAGCACGTGACGCGGCACAGCACTGGCCTGACGATACGCTCAGCTTTCTCTGGCAGCGCTTTAAGGATGAGGACCGGGAAGTCACTCTGCGCAAAGTCACACACAATGCTATCAATGCCAACCAGGGGTTTCTCTCAAACCTCTACGCCGCGCTAGCCTGGGTACTCATTAACCTGAAAAGAAACCCAGACTGCCAGCGTCGACTGGAACAAGAGATTGCTACGATCAAAGCAGAGTTTGGCGAGAACTTTCTCACCCTGCAGGCCGCACTGGATCGCATGCAGTTCTGTGAGCAACTGCTAATGGAAAGCATACGACTGGCACAGCGCTCCATCACACTGCGTAAAGTGATGAAAGAAATCACCTTCGATTGCGGCGACATCACTTACAACATACAGCCCGGCGTCTACGTCACCACGATGCTGTCGGTCACCAACGTGCAAACACCTCAACTATCTCGCTTTGATCCGGATCACTATCGGGGAAGAAGAATTGATCCTGACTTGATCACCCATGGCAAGGAAACCATAAGCACTTTTGGTCACGGACAGCACGCCTGTCCTGCGCAGAAATTCTCGCACAATATGTGCAAGGTGCTGCTTTCATCCCTACTGGCGCAGTTCGAGTTTGATGCGTTGGAAGAGGAGGCCCAACCAAGCGACACCCAAATGGGCGGCGTGGCACGTTCAGCCCAGGACGTCATACTGACGTTCACCAGAAAAGGCTAACCAACGCAAAACACTGGACTCTCTATTCTCACCATTAGCGGCCAACACTACAGAGGCAAACACTACGCGACTTTCCAGGCCAAGCGAAAGTAACACCAAGCTCAGAAAAAGGTAATATCCCGAACCCGTGTCTCACAATCATTGTCATTGCACAGTTCAAGGATCAGGTTCGTCTCCTTGGGCAACTCATCGAAAAATGTTGTCAGATCGATGATGCTAATAGTGTCATTATCTTCCTCGCAACTTAGGAAATTGTCATTGCGATAGCGACAGAACCAATCGACTTCATCTTCAGACCGGCAGTGATCATCAGAATCATTGGTACACTCCTCATCGATCACGACAAGATCGTCCGCTGAAGGATTGGTATCGCTACTGAAGTAGATCTTCGCAACAAACAGGAAAGCACCGGATGACTCCCAGGAGATCCGCAGTTGCTCACCGGGAAAGATATCCCTACGGTTGAGGTCCAGATTCTCAATGTCAGGGTCAAGGTCCTCGTTGATCTCGCGGCCCACAGGGTTATCACCCCCGTCACAGCCCGCCAAAAAACTGGAAACTCCAAGCACCGCAACAATAAATAACCGTTTTAATCCGCTCATAATGACTCCCTTTTGACAAGACCATCCTATTAGCTTTTCCCCGATGTGCAATTGGCTCACCTGCAAGATCAAGCCTCAATGGCTAGGCCGAGCAAAGACGCTCCTTTCACTATAGTCCATTGAACTCAAATTCCCGATTCAACATGCAAGTGATCAATGCAAAATACGATCGAAACGGTGAGCTGCCACCCTGCCATGGATCAACCCAGGGGACACTTCCCCAACAACACGGAGCAGAGCTACCGATCAAGTGTCTGCGGGCTTGAACTTCATATTGAAAGCCACCGAAATGCGCGGCTTATCGTCATAGTGGGGTGCCACCATATGCAGCAGGTAACTGGGGAACAAGTAGACTTTTCCGTTTTCCGGCCTGGCGTAGGTAACGACTGGACGGTTGTGCTCAACCCATAAGGGGAGCGGATTGAAGAATACGATGTCGCCATCTTTGTCACTTTTCATGTCCGCAGACGTTTTACTGTTCACGTCGATGTAGCAGACGCCAGACCAGATATCGGGCAAATGAGAATGCGGAGCATTCCAATCTCCGGATTCATTGATATTGACCCAACAACCGGACATAACGATTTCCTGCTTATCGGGGAAGTAGTCAGAATCCTTAACACTACGAGCACTGGCTATAAAAAGGTTCCGCACCAGCCATTGCACCGATGGATGCTTTGATTTGAACAAATTCTCCTCTGAATGCCAGCCGCCCTTGTTGCTCTTTTGCGCACTTTGCTCCTGCGCTC
>JBLFXU010000259.1:0-5092 GCA_047609575.1 Bacteroidia bacterium
GCCTCCTGTTGTGCGGCTGCCATGGCGGCGAGGTGTTTTTGTTCCTCTGCCTCCAGCGCGTGTCTGGCCTGTTCCTCTGCCTCAGCCAGCGCCTGCTGCGCATGTTCTTTCTCCTTTTCTGCCCTGGCCTGTGCCTTCTCTGCTTTCCGGCGCGCAGCCTGTTCAGCCTTTAAGCGCTTTTTCTCTTGTTGCTTTTGCTGTTGTTGTACTTGCTTTTCCTCGGCCATAAGTGCCTGGCGTTGCTGCTCCAGCTTGAGCAGGGTTTCTGCTTTGGCCTCCTGTTCGGCCTTGGCCTCCAACTCCAACTCCAGCTCCAGCTGTTCCTTCTCCTGCAGTCCCTTTTCCTGTTCTGCCAGCAGCTGAGCGGGTTCCTGCTCGATCTTACGCTGTATTTCTGCTTCTTCGGCCTGTCGAACTTTGGCCTGCGCTTTCAGCTGTTGCTTTTCCTGCTGGTCTTTTTCCTGTTCTGCCCTGCGTTGTGCGGCTTTTTGCTCCGCCTGGTCGCGCGCCTGTTCGGCAACCTCGACAGCCCTTTGTTCTTCCTGATGTTTGGCCTGAGCCTCATCTTGCAGTGTTTCTAAGCGGTGCGCTTCCTCGCGTTCTTTTTCTTGCTGGGCACGCGGTTGCGCGGCTTTGGGCTTCGGATTGGCACTAGCCTTAGCTGCCGCCTTCGCAGCGGCTTCCTCGTCCTTGAGGGGTTGTTTATTTTGCCCCGTTGTCAGACTATCTGCCGCAGCTGCAATTTTTTCAGCAATGTCATCGTTTACGGGAGTCTTGTCCGCTTTGGTCTGTTTTTCTTTGGCGGCAGTTTTATTAGTTGCGGCTTTTTTGCCTTTCTTGCGATCTTTACCCTGCCCTTTTTTTTCACGGTCGAGCAGGCCGCCATCAGGGCTTTGGGTGTCCGGGGCGATGTCAGTACTGGAAAGACCTGTGGATGCTGCTGCAGCTTCCTCAGCAGTGAGTGTGACCAGCTCTGCGACAACGCCGATCTGGTGCATCTCCCGAAAACACTGTGCGGCTTCTTTGCGATCGAGATTGCGTCGCAGGATGATGGTCTGTCCAGAGAAAAATTGCTCCAGACGCTCTGTGCCGTCAATGGCGAATTTTTCGGCAAAGCGCAGTTTGACGTCTTCGGGCTGTTGGCCCGTTTGAATTTCACCGCTGAACGTGAGGTTGAACCTGTTCAACTCGCGTTTATATCCCCGTATGGTTCGTTTTTTGTCTGTCGAAAATGTACGAGGTTTGTCGGCGCTTTACCAGCGCCGCAGCCTGTGAATATTGGGTTTATCGGAACGCTACGCACCGCACCGCCACCGGCAGTGCTGGCCTAGAGTTCAGTGAACGTCAGCGCCGCTGGTCCGCGCAGGCGTTCCAGATAGTTGGCGCCCAGTGCCGATGCGGGCGTCCAGAATCCACCCGGGACGTCTGAACTGTCCTTGGCAAGGCAAACTGCGGCTTCAGCGAGCATGCGTGCCGTGGAGCCATAGCCCGGGTCCAGATCACCGCGCACGCTGATCCGGGTGTCATGGCTGCGGTCTGAGGGGTCGATACCCATGAAGGTGGCTTCGTAGAAACCGGATTCTCGCGTTTCTCTGGAGGGGCCTTCGCCGGGCTTGGGCAGGAAGCGCGCAGCAATTTTGCGAGTTGGCCCAAGCGCCAGAGTCAGCATTCCAGCGCCGGTAGCCACGCCGGTTGCTACGGCCTGGAACCGGGACTTGTTCAGTATCGCTTCGTCATAGCCAAAGTTCTCCCCCCAGGGCAGGCCGAGTAGGGCATTACTGCGCCGGACTACGCGCGTATTGATTGCCGCCATGACGAATGGCGATGTCCATTGTTCGAAGTCCTCATCGTAGATGGCGCTGCGTTGGTCTGGCCCGTCTGGTCCTCGTGGCGAGTCCGTGGGACACAGTACATACGGGTCGGCCATTTTTTCCATCAGCTGCGGGTCTTCCCTGGCCTGTTCCATCATAACCATCATACTTGCGATGGTGCCGCCACTGGCGCCCCCTTTGGTCGCTCCGACACGTCCCTTCACCTGGCTCGCATAAACACCGTGACGCTCATGCATCACTTGCTGTAGAAACCACACGCCCATATCAAAGGGCACGGAATCAAAACCACAGGTGTGTACGATTTTTGCACCACTGGCTTGTGCCTGTGCCTGGTAGGCTGGGATGACCTGGGCCATCCATTGCACTTCACCGGTCAGGTCGCAGCAGTGGGTGCCAGCATCCGCGCAGGCGGCAACCAGTGGCGTGCCGTAAAGTGCATAAGGGCCAACGGTGGTGCATACGACAACCGTGCTGCGCACCATATCTTGCAGGGAGGCCTCATCGTTGCTGTCGGCGACAATGATGGGCAGACTCTCTTGTTGCTCTTCGCTAAGGTAGCGGCTGCGCACCTGTGCCAGCTTCTCTCTATTGCGCCCGGCGATCGCCCAGCGCAAATCGTTGCCAGTGCCATAGGTGGCCACAAGATACTCCACCACCAGTTCACCGGTGAATCCGGTGGCGCCCCAGACGATCAGGTCGTAATCACGTTGTGCCATGCTTTTGCTCCTAGTTGATGCCGTGCATCATTTTCTTTAATAGGGGAGATACGATTAACAATACTATCGAAACAGTGAGGCCGACATACAGCAGGCTGTTAAATAGCTCAGTGTAGTTGGCAAGTGCGGCACTCACGTCAGTCACTGCGCCATCTACTGTGTCGATAGCGGCGAGTTTGGACAATTGCGCTGCAACAAATTCCGAATAGGCGGTAGCGAGGAACCATGCGCCCATCATTACACCAACCACGCTGGGTACGGCCAGTTTAGTGACCGCGGATAGTCCTACAGGAGACAGGCAGAGTTCACCGGTTGTGTGCAGCAGATACGCCAGTACCATCCAGTACCCAGCGACCATACCAGCCTCGTCGGGCATCGATGCACCAATAACGAGGGCCCCGAAACCCAGTCCCGCCTGGGCGATGCCCAGCGCAAACTTAACCGGCGTGCTCGGTTCCAGCCCGCGTCGAGCCAGTGCTACCCAAACCCAGGCAAAGAAGGGTGCGAACAGGAATATAAAGAACGCATTCAAGGCGCCGAACTGGGATGCTGTCAGTTCCATGCCGAAGATATTGCGATCCATAACCCGGTCAGCATAGAGGGTCATGGAGGCGGCGCCCTGTTCGAACAAAGACCAGAATACGACGGTCGACAGGGTGAGGATGATGAGTACAGTCATACGGCTGCGTTCCACCGTGTTGCACTTTACCGTGATGAACCAACCCAGACCGGCCAGTACTGCCAGCGACATCACATTCAGGGCAACGCCAACTGCGCCGTGAAACTGCAGCATTTGCCAGACAACCACGATGCCCAAGAGGGCACCCAGATAGATGGTCGTCTCGCGGCTCAGGCCAATGGGTGATTTTTCCCGCAGCACTGCAGGATTGGGTGGTTCAGCCAGTCCATGCAGGTGCTTCTGCCCGTACAGGAATGTAATGAGACCGATGATCATGCCGATACCCGCAGCGCCAAAGCCGTAGCGCCAGCCGTAGGTCTCGCCGAGAAAGCCGCACAACAAGGTGGCCGCGAACGCGCCGATGTTGATACCCATGTAAAAAATGGTGAAGCCAGCGTCGCGGCGAGGATCTTCCTGGGTATACAGTCGCCCGACGATGGTAGAAATATTGGGCTTAAGAAACCCCACGCCCATGACGATCAGGGCCAAAGAGAAATAAAATACCTGCAGAGCCTGCTCGTCTCGCACCACATCGGTGCCGACCCGGCGAGCCTGGTCTCCCTCGAAGGCCATACCCAGATGACCCAGGGTCAGCAGAACGCCACCGAACACCACAGCCTTGCGCATACCCAAATAGCGATCCGCCAGCAGCCCTCCGATGACCGGCATGGCATAGACGAGCGCAGCATAGCTGCCAAGCACCTCGAATCCGCCAGTGTCAGTGAACAGGTGGTACTTCGTGAGGTATAGCAATAGCAGGAATTTCATGCCGTAAAAGGAGAAGCGTTCCCACATCTCTGTGGCGAAGCACACGAACAGGCCGGGTGGATGGCCGAGGAAGCCCGTGTCGCCGTTGCTGTTAATGGGCGTGCTGACGGTGCTGCTGGTCATTGTTTGAGCAATCTCGGAAGTCTGCAATAGGCCGCCATTATAGGCAGTAATCCAGAGCTGTCGCCTGTCTTTCGCGCACGGGGTCACGTTGCGGTGCTCGCGGCGCTCACAAACGTGCGCGGTGGTGCACAACAGGGTATGCTTGCCCGCTGCATCCAGAGCCTAATCTACGCAGCGAGAATGTCAGCAAAACCACGCCTAACCCGCACTACCGACAGCTCCATACAGCGCTCTTTCGTACTCCTGTCGTTGGCGTCAGTACTGGGGGCAGTGCTGCTGGGCTGTGGTGAGCCGCCCTGGAATAACCCGCACCCAGCCAATCCCGAAGGCAAGATCACCTACCAGTCGATGATCTCACCTCGGCCGCCCAAGCACCTGGATCCGGCCCGTTCCTACGCCTCCGATGAGTCGCTGTTTATTCAGCAGATCACGGAGCCGCCAATGACCTATCACTTTCTCAAGCGCCCGTACGAGTTGATACCCGGCGCAGTAGAAAGTGTGCCGGAGATTACCTACAGTGATGCGCAGGGGCAGGCGGTTGCACGCAGTGATGAAAGCGTGGCTTACAGTCATTACACCTTGCGTTTGCGATCCGATCTTAAGTACCAGCCCCATCCCGCTTTTGCGCGCAATGAGCAGGGCGAGGCGCTGTACTTTTTTGACAATGCGCAGCAGGGCGAACGCTACGCAGGCGTGCCTGATTTCCCACAGACCGGGTCGCGCAATGTGCACGCGAATGACTTCGCCTATGCGATCAAGCGGCTGGCTGATCCTGAGATTGGTTCTCCCATGCTTGGATTTATGGCCCAGTACATATTGGGTATGAAAGAATTTACCGAGCAGTTGGGCGATATAGAACGCGAAGAATGGCTCGACCTGGATGAATATCCTATGACAGGTCTGGAGGTGTTGGACGAGCGTACTCTGCGGATCACGGTGATTGGCCGTTACCCGCAGTTCATGTACTGGCTGGC
>JBLFXU010000260.1:0-5082 GCA_047609575.1 Bacteroidia bacterium
TCATTTTTAGCCGCTAGTCGCAGCAGGTACTCGGTCTGAGGGCCATGAGCGATTATGACGACGTCCACGAGCGGGTCCAGAAGGGCCTCGATGGGGCGCTCCATAGACTCAAAAGCGGCCAGTTGGAAGCGTTGTGGGCGGGCACGCTCAATACAGGCAGAGAGGATCATATGATCCACCTGCTCCTCTGAGATGATCAGTATTGTGTGTTTTTCCACCAACCAGTTCCTGAAAATTCCGCCGTTGCTGCGCACAAATGCGCTGCATTTATAGTTTATAGACGCTCATGATACCCGAAATTGGGCTGTACTTATTCTTTTGATTACATGGAGTTATACGAAATAACTGAGAGAAATTCTAGTAAATGTTGTATGAAAATTACCAATCTCGCCACTGGCCCACTAGCCAGGCCGATGTCAGCGCCCAAAAACTGCTCTACTTTGACTCCATTACGTGGCTCGCCACAGTCCGGTGCTTACTCACTGTCCGCGGGGTTGCCAGCCGGCCTCCTGGGCTTGGGTTCGGCAGCTTACGTAGGAAATTGAACCCTATTGACCATTACGGATGGGTGCGTGTATCGATGTGATGAGCTTGCATGGGTATGTGAGTCTAAGCACCATGACGTTCTAGCTGTCTGGAAGGTTCAGGTGGGTTTTCTGGCGACTAAAATCAGGAGTCTCGGGCTAATGGCAATGCCTTAAGCAGAATTACAGCGAGTAGGTGCCAAATCGAGCATAGCTTAAGTAAGTGCCATTCGGGTCTTGGGCCAGTGGCCGGTAGCTGCCGCCAACAGGTCTGATTGTATGCCCGGTCTGTGCAATCTGGCGGACGAGGCACGGTGGTAAGGTGCGCGACGCATAGCAGAACAGGGATTTACACCGGCTCGCAGCTGAACACCGGGATATTGCGATCAGTGCGCGCCTGGTACTCGTCGAAATCCGGGTAGAGCGACAGCAAGTGAGGCCATAGGGCGGCCTTTTCTTCATCGTTTATCTGTCGGGCTCGATAGGGCTTGTTCTCACCAGCAACCATAATTTCGACGTCAGGATGTGCTGTGATGTTGTGGTACCAAAGAGGGTGTTTGTTCATGCCGCCCTGGGAGGCTACCAGCAGTTTGTTCTCTCCGTGTGGAAGATGAATCAGTGCAATGCGGCGCAGCTTGCCGGACTTGGCGCCACGAGTGTCCACAATGCACACCGGATAGCCACCGATGAACTTGTTCATCACGCGCCCCTTGGTGGCGCGAAATACAGCGACATTCAGTTTGGTGGCCCAACGCATGAAGAACCTTGCTATTGGTACCTGGCTGTCTTTGATCTGGGGCACATCCTCGCGCCGCGTTTTGACATAGTCGTACTTCACCATGCTTGTTTGCCTATCTATAGATGTGCGCAGAGCATAGTTGAGAATTCTCAGACTGCCAATGTGTGCTAGACTTGCGCTCCCATTTTCCCCTCCAAAAGCAAGACTTATGAGCCTCGCTGCCGACAAACTGGAGAGCATCCGCCAGCAGGTGCAAGTGCACCTGGACCACGCCGAACAGAAACGACTGACACCGGCGCAGGAAGATGTCTTCAAAGATGAAATCAAAGCGCGTCTGAAAGCTGAAGATGCGGTAATCGTTGCGCACTATTACACTGCGCCAGCCATTCAGGCCCTGGCGCAGGAAACAGGCGGTTGTGTTTCTGATTCGCTGGAAATGGCACGCTTTGGTCACGATCATCCGGCCTCGACTCTTATCGTTGCCGGGGTCAAATTTATGGGCGAGACGGCCAAAATCCTCACTCCGGACAAGCGCGTGCTAATGCCGACCCTGGAGGCGACCTGTTCACTAGATCTGGGCTGCCCCATTGAAGAATTCTCGGCTTTTTGTGACAAGCATCCTGAGCGTAAGGTTGTAGTCTATGCCAATACCTCTGCGGCTGTGAAAGCCAGAGCAGATTGGGTCGTTACTTCGAGTATTGCACTGGATGTGTGCGAGCATCTGGCAGAGCAGGGCGAGAAGATTATCTGGGCACCTGATCAGCATTTGGGGAATTACGTCAAACGGCAAACCGGTGCCGACATAATCATGTGGGACGGTGCCTGCATTGTGCACGAGGAGTTTAAAGCCAGGGGCATTGCCGATATGAAGCGGGTTTACCCAGAAGCTGCAGTGCTGGCGCATCCTGAGTCACCGCAATCAGTACTGGAGCTGGCTGACAGAGTTGGATCAACCACCCAGATCATAAGGGCCGCCTGTGAGATGGACAACAAGCAGTTCATCGTAGCCACTGATCAGGGCATTTTCTATACGTTGCAACAGCAGGCCCCGGATAAGGAATTCATCATTGCGCCAACGGCTGGCGAGGGGGCGGCTTGTAGAAGTTGTGCCAACTGTCCCTGGATGGCGATGAATAATCTGGAGGCCCTTGCGGCGACATTTGACCGTGTAGACAACGAGATCTTTGTCGATCCTAACTTAGGCGAGCAGGCCATGGTGCCATTGCGTCGTATGCTGGATTTTGCGGCCCAGTTGCAGGTGTCAGTTACAGGCAACGCCTGATTTTTCGAGTGCGTTCAGTGCCAGAGCAGTCAATGTCCTAGAGCTCTTCCATTCGTTTATGCAGTTCGGCAACATCGTACAGTCTTTGGTTGATGGTGGCGGTCGTCAGGTAATCCCCTTTCGTCAGTCCCTTGGCATAAGTCAGCTGTTTTTTGGCTTGATCGAGATTGCCGTTGAGTATGAAATACTCCGCACGCGCCCGGTGCAGCCCGGGAATATTCCCTGACAGGCCCTGCACTTCAGCCAGCAGATACCATAATCCTGGGTCGCCCGGCCTGCGTTTGCTCTGGGCGATCAGCACCTCTTCGGCGATATGCGGCTGCTGGTTACTCATCAGTGCCTTGGCGTAGGTCATGGTGAGCGGATGATTGCCCGGGCTGACGCCCAACTCCTTGGACAGCTTGGCGGCAGCTTGCGCTGGGCGGTTCATGGCCAGGTCGATTTCCGCGTCGGCGACGATGTACTCCAGGCGCTCAGGGCTGCCATTCCAGATGGGCTTGAGTTGGGTGCGTGCTTCTTCAGGCCGCCCGGCAGCAGTCAGTGCCAATACAAGGCCATACATTGCGGCTTCTTGCGAGCGTGGAGTGCCGTCGAGTTCTCCCTTAAACTGGTGTACCGCTTCTTCCGGGGTACGTGATAGTTGCATGCTTACCCGCGCACGCATTAACTGGTAGTTCAGGCTAGTTGCTTGAATTTTCTTCGGGTACTGCCGTGCGCGGTTACGTGTATCGGCTATCCGATTTTCCGACAAAGGGTGGGAGCGTAAGAACTCGGGCACATTTTTCCCGCCTGAATATCGCGTTGCCTGCAGCATGCGCTCAAACATGGCGGGGGCTGCGTGGGGGTCCATGTCTGCTGCAACGAGAGTCTGCATGCCGATGCGGTCTGCTTCCTGTTCATTGCCTCGGCTGTAGCGCAAGGCAGATTGCTGCGCGGCTGCCTGGGTCGCTGACAGTGCTGCAATTCCCGCATCACCGCCTGCGGTTGCCAGTAGCACAAAGCTGGCGAGCATGGCTGCCAGCGTCAGTGGTTGCATTTTTTGCTGATACTCCACGCCGCGGGAAAAATGGCGTTGACTCAGGTGAGCAATTTCGTGCGCCAGCACTGTGGCCAGTTCATCCTCGGTCTGGGCATACAGGAGTAGTCCGTTATGCACGCCGATAACGCCCCCAGGTACGGCAAACGCATTAATGGTCTGATTGTCCACTACAACCAGTTCAATGCGCCGGTCTTCGAGCTTGCTGTGCGTGACCAGCCTGTAAATCAGGTCTTCCAGATAGTCGAAAAGTAAGGGGTCATCCAGGGTAGGTGCCTGGCTGCGAAATACGCTGAGCCACGCCCGACCCAACTGGTGTTCGAATTCCGAGGAAAACATGCTGGTGCTGGTTTCGCCCAGATTGGGGAGTTTCAGTTCCTCGGTATTCGCCGACGCGCTGCTGACGATGAATACCAGAGCGAATAAGGCGGCCTTGATAGCGGCATGTAATGCGGACGCTCGCCTTGCTGTTCCTGTCACAGTCGGTTTCCGATTGATTTCGATGGGACTGCCCTGCTCTGTACGTTCTGCATTGTACGGTACGCAGTGCCTCAATTGCTTCATGTTCGATAGGTGTGGCAAGAGAAAGTTCATTGGCCTGTGAACTATCCAGTATACTTGGCGCCTTCGAGTGTTAGGTGCGCAGATATAATGACTGACAGTGATCCTGTTGAGGTGGATGCCATTGGCATGGACTGCCCCATGCCGCTGTTGAAAGCCAAACGAGCACTCAATGGTATGTGCAGTGGCCAGCGCCTTCTGGTGCTGGCGACGGATCAGGGCTCGGTACGAGATTTTCATGTGTTTGCCCAGCAGTCAGGGCATCTTCTGTTGCGCAGTGAAGAAGCGGACGGTGTTTATCGCCATCTGTTGCAGAAGTGCTGATGGTCCCGGGGCGCTTTGGCTTGAATGGCCTTGGGCAATATTCACCCACTGACTCCCCCTCCCTTTCATTCTCGCAGCCTTTGGCCATAATAGGCACAGACTGACCGAACCCGGTCATTGTCACAGCTGGCCGGAACTGGCCTGAGGTTTGAGCTGAATATTCATGCTTGAGATATTCCAAAAGTGGTATAAGCGCTACCTGTTTGAGGAAGAATCAGTCCTGTTACTGGTTTTGGTCGTCATAGCCGTTGCTCTGCTGATGACGATTGGCAATACCCTTGCTCCCCTGCTAGCGGCAATTGTATTGGCTTTTCTTATGCAGGGTCTTACCAACCGGTTGCAGAATCTCGGCTTGCCACAATGGTTGGGTGTGGCAGTGGCCTTTATTGTATTCATAGGGTTTTTCTTCGGCGTGAGCCTCGGACTGCTGCCATTGGCCTGGCGGCAGACGCTAAGTCTGCTAGGCGAAATGCCGCGCTGGCTGGATGAGGGCCAGCAACTGCTAGATGTATTGCCGGAGCGCTATCCGGAGGTGTTTAGCAGCGACCAGGTTAACGAGATTATTGGCTTGGCGCAGGTTGAGCTGGCGGGTCTGGGCCAAGCGGTAGTGACCCAC
>JBLFXU010000261.1:0-5082 GCA_047609575.1 Bacteroidia bacterium
CGCTCCGGACAGCTCTCAGGCTTGAGTGAAGCGGACGTAGAATTGCTGGACGCTCTGCAACTGGATCTGGTGTGCGACTTTCGCCGCGTCGAGGAACAGGAGAGTGAGCCCAGTAGGCTGCCTCTGGGGCGCACTCCGACAGTAGCCAGCCTGCCCATTGTCCCGGGGAGTAATTCTCGCTTCTTCGAGGAAGCGCAGGGGCAGATGGATGCGGGCCCAGAGGCCATGTTCGACTTTATGGTCGAGATTAACCGGGACTTTGCCGAGCAACAGACTGCGACCTACAGCCGGATGTTCCAGGAAATCCTGGCAATCGACGACGCGCGATTTCTGGTGCATTGCGCGGCTGGCAAAGACCGCACTGGTTTTGCGGTGGCATTGGTATTGCTGGCACTCGGCGTGCCTTGCGATCTGGTGATGCAGGACTACATGCTAACGCGCCGTTTCTTCCATCCGGAACGCGAAATAGAGCGTTTGCGCAGCAAGTATCAAATGGAGCATATGGACGCCGGGGCTATCTTACCGATGCTGGAAGTGCACGAGGATTATCTGGTGCGTGCGCTGGATGCCATTACTGCATCGCACGAATCGGTAGAGAATTATCTGGAGCAGGCTCTAGGCGTAGGCCCTGCCCAGATCGCTGAGCTAAAACGGCGGTATCTGGAGTAGGGTGAACAAGCAGGGTGAACAAGCAGGGTGAACAAATAGGCTGAATAAAAAAGCGAGCCAGCCCTCTTAGGGGGCTGGCTCTACCTCGGTCTTTCTAGGCGGCCTTGCAGGCAGTCTTGGCGGCCTTGATCTGGCGCTTTTCGCAGGTTTCGCTGGCTGCGTCACCCACACACCATTTGCGACGACTGTCCCAGGCGGTTAACTGGGCAGTCCTGCCGTTTGAACACTTCACTGTGAAGGAAGAGTAGGCCCGGCCATCCTCGCCCTCGGCGTTCTCGTTAAAGACGATGCTGGTCGGTTTAGCCGCCAGAGTTGTCGCGGAAATGCACAGCAATACTGCGGCTGAGGCAATTTTCAGGTTTTTCATTACAAGTCCCTCAAATAAAACGCTATGGATGCCAGCCCCACATGTAAGTCCAGTGGAGCGGCGGCGCGAGTATACGGGGAAGTGCGGGCGTCTGATCAGACAGCGCCTACTAATAGTTGGCAAGATTAAGAGTGCGTTGGCAGGCGTTGTGCCTGATGTGGGTTAACTTGCTGAAAAATAGAACAAATATGATGTTCTTTGAGTGGTAGGGGAAGCATTAAGCTTCGTTAATCTTCCCCGTACGAGAACTGCCTCAGGCGATAAGTATGAGTGCCCAGCCAATCGCAGCGACCACAAGTGCCTCGCCGGCTTTGTCCAGGCGCGACAGACTGTAGGCGTAGGATAGTGGTGGCAGGAACAGCGTACACAGGCCCCAGGCGTAGTCTTCACTCCAGGCGACAAAGAGCAGAACTATCCAGCTAACAAGCAGGCAGGTTACACCGTAGGTGGTCAATGTGGCTGTTACCGGGTCCATGTTTCCTCCAGATACGTTGGATCACAAAAATAGCGGCAGCAGGTTAGCAGAAACACCCCTGCAAGTCAGTCCCAAAAAGCGTGGCGGCCTCGTTTGCTAGAGGCGGTGGCCACGTATGTTATAGACCGGAGGCGAAAGTGACTAGCGTTACGAATTTGGTTAAGGTGAGGCGCCTTTGACAGCAGGAAATCCCCGTTTGACCGACGACTTCGCAGACATCCGGCCCTACAACGACGATGAAGTTGTGCCCGTGCTTGCGCGGCTACTGGGGGATGCGGAATTCCTGGATGCGCTGGTCAGTTTTCGGCTTGGAGCGCTTGCTTCTGTTGCGCCGGCGCTTTGGCGGTGGCTGGTGAGGTTCCTGCTCGCCAGGGAAGTGCGCGGCGTTCATGACGTGCTCAGTATGCAGATGGTCATCGAGTCGTACATGGATCGCATGATCGAGAAATCCACCAGCGGATTTACTGTATCCGGGCTGGGGGCTCTGGATGCTGACGGCGCGTACCTGTTCATGAGCAACCACCGCGATATTGCGCTCGATCCGGCCTTTACCAATTACGCCCTGCATACACAGGGCCGGCCTACAGTCCGCATCGCGATTGGTGATAACCTGCTTAGCAAGCCCTGGGTATCGGACCTGATGCGGTTGAATAAGAGTTTTATCGTCAAGCGTTCGCTGTCGGGTCCACGGGAATTGTTCAAGGCGACCAAAATTCTGTCCCGGTACATCCACCATTCCATGCAGGAAGAGCAGACCTCTATCTGGCTTGCGCAACGCGAGGGCAGGGCGAAAGACGGCGTGGACCGTACGGAGCCCGTTATCATCAAGATGCTGTCCATGAGTCGTGACAAGCGCGAGCAAGAATTTGCGCAACACATGGCTGGTCTGAATATTGTGCCGGTGGCAATATCCTATGAACTGGACCCCTGCGACGGGGCCAAAGCCCGGGAGTTGCACCAGATCCATACACAGGGCAGTTACCAGAAAGGTGACCAGGAAGATGTTGCATCCATTGCCTTGGGTATTGCTGGCCAGAAAGGACATGTCCATGTCGCTTTTGGAGCGCCGCTGGCGGGTACGCTGGATTCACCAGAGGCAGTGGCAGAAGCGGTCGATCAGCAGATCACTCAGGCTTTCTGTCTGCACCCAACCAATGTTTATGCCTATCACCGGTTGCACGGCGATAACGCGCCAATGCCATCGGGCGCCTATTCTGAAGAGGGCGACTGCAGCGAGGCGCAATTTAATGCTCGCATTGACGCCTTACCTGAAGCACACAGGCCTTATGCGCTGGGTATTTATGCCAATGCCGTAGTTAGCAAATTGGCTCCCACGGAGGTTGCCAGACTCTCTTGCTGAACGACGCAACCAAGGAAAGCATTCGGCAGGCGTATAGCGCCATCATTGAAAGCAAGTCGCTGACTCCGCGCTGGGGACAACGGCAGATGATTGCTGAGATAGCCAATGCACTGGGCCGCATTCCCGCACCCGGCGAAGCCAATAGTGAGGGGCCAGCGGTCTGTGTTATCGAGGCGGGCACCGGTACGGGTAAAACGATTGCCTACGCGGTCGCCGCTATTCCCATGGCACAGGCACTGGGTAAAAGACTGGTAGTGGCCACGGCGACCGTGGCCCTGCAGGAACAGTTCGTCAACAAGGACCTTCCCGATATCCGTGCGGCCAGTGGTCTCAGTTTCAGTTTCACCCTTGCCAAAGGTCGCAGGCGCTACGTGTGCCTGTCCAAGTTGGACCGCCTGATTGCCGAGGGCAGTGGAGACGGGGGCCTGTTGCCGCTCTATCCGGATGAGATGGGCACACCCCGGTTTGAAGATGCCATGCCTCAATACAACACCATGCTGGACGCACTGGCACGGGGTGAATGGGATGGTGATCGCGACAATTGGCCGGACAGTATTGCCGACGATGTCTGGTTTGGTGCGACCACCGATCACAGTCAGTGCTCGGGTCGGCGTTGTCCCAATATCAGCCAATGCAGTTTCTTCCGCGCCAGGGATGAATTGCAGAGCGCTGACATCATCGTCACCAACCACGACCTCGCCCTGTCTGACCTGGCGTTGGGCGGTGGTGCGATATTGCCTCCCCCGGAAGAGTGCATTTACGTGTTCGATGAGGGGCACCACCTGCCCGACAAAGCGCTCTCTCATTTTGCCAGTTTCTGCCGACTCCCATCGACTATTGGCTGGCTGGAAGATTCGCAAAAGTCCCTCGCTCAGTCTGCCAGTGCCCTGGCACCTTTGCACAGTGCCCAGCGTCTGCTGCAGAAGCTGCCCGCGGAAATGGATGAGGCGATGGCCGGTCTGCGCGTGGCAGAACAGGTTGTAGCCACGCTGTTCGATGAAGTGGAGGTGGATGATTCCCGTGAGGATCAGCAGTTGCGCCTTGAGCATGGTCGCGTACCCGATAGCCTGATGAAGGTGGCGGCGTCACTAAGCGGTAGTTTTCAGAAACTCGGTGGGACCTTTACGCGCCTGGAAAGTATTTTGGAAGACGCGCTGGAAGATGATTTTGCAGGCTTGGATAAAGCGGATGTTGAAACCTGGCACATCAACGTAGGTGGCATGGTGGGTCGTGCCGAGGGCGCTCTGGCCCTGTGGCAAGAGTACTCCGTGAGCGGTGAGGGAGAGCTGCCGCCGAAAGCACGCTGGATGATTCTGCGTGGCAGTGGTGGTTTTGAGCTGCGTTGCAGTCCGGTATTGGCTGCAGATATATTGCAGGACTGCCTCTGGTCACGGGCGGCCGGCGTGATTGTCACCTCAGCGACAATTACCGCGCTCAGTTCGTTTAGTCGCTTTATGCTGCATTCCGGGTGTCCCGAAGATGCATGCTACAAAGTGGTTGTCAGCCCCTTTGATTATGCCAACGCCACTTTCAATGTGCCGGACATGGACTGCGATCCCAGCGATGCCGCGGCGCACACCGACGCATTGATTCGGCTGTTCCCGAATATTATCGACACCAACGAAGGTACGCTGGTGCTGTTTTCTTCCCGGCGCCAAATGGCCGATGTCTACGATGGTTTAAGCAGTAGCCTTGGCGGCGACATACTGATGCAGGGCGATTACAGCAAGCAGGAAATATTGCGTCGTCACCGCGAGGCAATTGATGCGGGGCGCGGCAGTATTATTTTTGGTCTGGCGAGCTTCGCCGAGGGAGTTGATCTGCCCGGCGACTACTGTCGTCACGTGGTGATTGCCAAGATACCTTTCGCCGTGCCGGACAGCCCACTGGAAGCGGCGCTAGCTGAGTGGGTTGAGAGTCAGGGTCGCAATCCGTTTATGGAAATCAGCGTGCCCGATGCCGCCCTGCGCCTGGTACAGGCCAGTGGTAGATTGCTGCGCACTGAACAAGACACCGGCCGCGTAACCCTGATGGATAGGCGCGTTATGACGCGACGTTACGGTAGTGCAATTCTCGACTCGCTGCCGCCTTTCCAGCGCAGGTTGGGGTAAGCAAGCGACACGGGAGTGGCAGTATCCAGCGAGCGGCAAAGCCAATGCTGTTCCAGCTCTGCAAAGAAAAGTGTAGTACCTGAGACGTAGCTTTCCGTGT
>JBLFXU010000262.1:0-5009 GCA_047609575.1 Bacteroidia bacterium
AGTCCCTTGCCAGCCAGAGCAGCCATTGCGATTGCTGCGAGACTCTTGCCGCTGCTGAACACGTTGATCAGGGAGTCTGGCGAGAAGGTACTGTCCCCTGCCACGGATGCCCAGAGATCAACCACTTTTTCCTCGCCATGATAGACACACAATTGTGTTTCTCTCTCAGCCAGGTGTAGCATATTGTATTCGTACAGTTCTTTTACCGATTCGAAACCAGGTGCTACGGTTCCTTCAATTCGATACTGTTCGCTGGGATTCATGCTCACATTATTTCCATTTATGGTCGGGTGGATCAGTCGCGATGACGACCGTATTGTCAAAAGATGGCTGGATCAGAACACCAGTGCTGCTGGGTTTTTTCGTATAGAGGTTATTCCGCATTGTAAATCAAGCTATGCTTTTTCACCATCGACATTGGTGTCTTGCCCTTGGTATCGATCTGGGAGCTTCAGTTGTTTACTCCTTGGGAGCTCACCAGGCTGGGATCTAATGACGGTTAGGAATCTAGCCTGGCAGACCAGAATATTCCTCTCGCAACTGGTTCTTTTGCACCTTACCCATGGCGTTGCGGGGCAGGGCGTCTACTACAACGACATGCTTGGGAACCTTGAAATTGGCTAGCATTGTTTTGCAGTAAGCGATGATATCCTCGCCAGTTGGCGCGTCGTCCTGAGCTACAATCACAGCAACCACTGCTTCGCCAAAATCAGCGTGAGGTATGCCAATGACGGCCGATTCTTTGACCCCGGGCAGGTCATCAATCACCAGCTCAATTTCTTTCGGATAAACGTTTAGACCGCCGGTAATGACCATGTCTTTGGCGCGACCCACAATGGCAACATAACCCGTCGCGTCGATGGTGGCTTTGTCACCCGTGTTGAAAAATCCATCGGGCGTAAAATCTTCGGCAGTTTTTTCTGGCATGCGCCAGTAGCCCGGAAATACGTTGGGGCCTTTAACCTGCAGGTTGCCAGTTTCGCCATCCTCCACCGCTTTCCCAGTGTCATCCACTACGCGAACAGTTACATCCGGTAGTGCCTTGCCAACAGTGCCGGCGCGACGCTCACCCTGCAGCGGATTGGACGTGTTCATGCCCGTTTCGGACATACCGTAGCGCTCAAGAATGGTGTGCCCGGTGCGCTCTTTAAACGCCACGAAAGTTTCTGCCAGCAGCGGTGCTGAGCCTGAGATAAACAAGCGCATATTGGTGCAACAGTCCTCCCCGAAATCCGTATTGGCCAGCAGCCTGGTGTAAAAAGTCGGTACGCCCATCATCGCAGTACAAGCGGGCAGTGCAGCGATGGCTGCCTTATCATTGAAACCCTTATGCCAGGCCATGCTTGCGCCGCTCATCAGTACACAACTCACAGCGACGAACAATCCATGTACGTGATATGTCGGCAGCATATGCAGTAGGTGATCCGACGTGGAAAACCCCCATATCTGTACCAGCGTTTCGGCATTCTTGCGCAGGTTATCGTGGCTCAGCATTATCCCCTTAGGCTGACCGGTAGTGCCCGATGAATAGAGTAGGGCGGCCATATCCGTGCCTTCTCTGTGCGCCACCTCTGCATCCGTGCTGGCCGTGGCGGCCTGATCTATCAAAGTGCCGCTGCCGTCAGCGTTGAGTGTGATCAGTGCCGTTACACCACCCATTGGAAGAGCGGACTCCATGGTGGCCACCGAGGCGCTATCGCAAATTACGATGGTGGGTTCCGCATTGCCTAGGAAATAGGTGAGTTCTGATGCTTTATAGGCAGTGTTTAGCGGGTGGTACACCAACCCTGCGCGCAAGCAGCCTAGATACAAAAAGAGGTTCTCTGGCGACTTTTCAACTTGTACAGTGATTCGATCGCCGGCTTTAGCGCCTATCGTCAACAGGCTGTTGGCAATGCGTGCAGAAGCCTCGTCTGCTTGGCCATAGGTTACCTGGCGGCCATCTTCGGTGACCAGAAAAAGAGCAGTCGTATCGGCAGGAAAGTGCTGGCGGTAATGGGCAAACAAGTTCGCGTTTTTCGTCATTTGGCTGATTTCCTTATTCTCACTCTTGATCGTGGCTATTGATCCTGACTTTGTAAGTCACTCGCGGGGCGCTAAAAAACTGCGACCTTTCGATCTATAGATCCAGTAGACAAGACCGTGGTTCGCCGTTCAGCGGCTAAGGCGCAATAGTGGTGCGCGTGTATAGCGTGCGCATGTATTTCCCCATAGCAACGCCATTATATGTTACCAGCACTACCATCGGAAAAGTGCTCTCGTATTCCTGCCCGGAAAAAGGCGGCATTGCTAGAACAGGCGCGCTTCAATGAGATCGATAAACACTTCAATTGAATCCACCAGCGAGCCGCGCTGCAGCCCATATTGGAACAGTGCAATCCCTACGCCAGCGCCCATGATGGCAATCACCAGGTCTTCAGGACTGGCCGTGCTGCGAATCTCTCCCTTCTTTTGCGCCTCTTCAAACACGGATGCCAGTAGCTCGAACGTCGAGTTTTGCTGGCCCAACAACAGTTGCGCAATGTCGGGGTGACGTCGAATTTCTATCGGAATGGTGGCGAGTAAACCTGTGATGGAACTGTCCTCGTCGTGAGCGCGGGCACTGGCAAGTAATATTTGCGCCATGCGCTCCTTGAAGGTATCGCTCTCTTGGATGGCCGCAAGATACATCGGTAGCAGGATCGACTGAGCGTGCTCAGTGGTGGCCAGGTATAGCGCTGCCTTGGAGGGGAAATAGGCGTATAGGGCCGCGTGGCTGAGGCCGACCGCGTTACCGACCTGTTTGAAGGTGGTTTGTGCATACCCGTTCTCTGCAAACAGAACGCGTGCTGCGGGCAGTATTTTCGCCAGTGTGGCATCTCGGGTGCTGCCCTTGGGTCTGCCAGCCCCTTTACGCGGTTTATCGTTGCCAGCGGGTTTTGCTGTCATGCTTTCGCCTCCATAGCTGCCTGCCAATCTGCAGGGAGTATAGGCCGTAATTTACACCGATGTTAATAAATTGCTTGTATAATTTACATCCATGTAATTTAATGCCCGTAAGTTGATCGTTCGGGCATTTGCCAGGACGTACCCGGAAACGGGCTAAACGGACCCAATAGCGACGCAGGAGCGAATTTTATGAGTGAACAGCACCTCTCGTACGCCATGCGAAACCTTGAGGCGACGGAGTCCTTTGTGACATTCAACGCGCCCAGTGAGTTATTGGACTGGAGTTTTATTGTTATCGAACTGATCCTTGTGGTCGGTATTCTCTGCGCGATCACGCACGCCATTCGGCATGCGAAGAGAACGGGTGGAAATGGCGCGCTGCTCACGCTTGGCGCTGCTTTTTACTATGGCTTGCTGATGGATATGTTCGGCTACTATGGGCCGGAGAGTTTCTGGCACGGCGAGTTCAGCGTGATGTTTCTCTACAATCGCCTGCCGCTCTATATTGCCCTGTTCTATCCAGCCTTTATGTACCACTCGTATATGCTGATACGGCGCTACAACTTTACACCTGTGGTTGAGGCCGTTAGCGTGGGTTTCTATGCCGGCCTGACCTATCAGATTTTCGACAATCTTGGCCCCCAGCTTGGCTGGTGGATATGGGATCCCGAAGCGGTAACCAACCAGCCCTTTCTGAGTGGCGTCCCCGTTACCAGTTATCAGTGGTTCTGCACCTTTGAGGCAGCCTTTGCCTTTATTACACGTAAGATCTGCTGGGACCTGCCTGCGCGGGGCGCAAGTACCACCAAAGTTGGACTTGGGATTGCCGCCGTGCCTTTTCTAACGATTCTCGTTGGCACGCTAATTTTTATTCCCTATCAGGCCCTGGTCCAGATGGGACAGATCGGTCTGGCGGCAGCCACGCATGCTCTGATGTTCGCAATGTTTGGACTTACGTTCTTGTTCAACTACCGGCGGCCGACACAGCAACGAGACAAGCTCCTGATGATTTTTCCGCTGACGTTTTTGGTGGGTCACATGTACCTGTATATCGCCAAGATAGATCAGTTTTATACCAATGCAGACGGCTTGAATGCGCAAGGGTGGCCCGTGGGTAACCTTATTGCTGTAGTGCTGGGTATGGTTGGCAGCATGGCAATTCTGCTGTTGACCAACCCGGTGGATGACACCCCAAAAATGTGAATGGTGAGTTCCCCCGGCACTAACGCGCCTGGATGGCGCGTGGCAAGTAATCCAGTGTCCGTGGAGCGGTTACTCGCAACTCTCGTTCGCGTAAATCTTTAGGAGATAGCAATGAAAACACCCCTGGAACTCGCGCGAGACCTGCGCGACCTGATCGAAACCGAAGCCGATAATATCGAAGCCGCAGGCACGCTCACAGGCTGTGTGGTCGAGGCGCTCGCTGCTGCAGGGTTATTCCAGCTGATGGTCCCCAAGACCTATGGTGGCATGGAGGCTGATGTCGCCACGATCTTTGCAGTCTGTGAAGAGCTGGCGTACGCGGATGGTTCAACAGGCTGGGCATTCAGTCAGAATACGACGGTCATGGCATTGTCCGCCTATCTGTCTCCTGAACATGCGCAGAAACTCGCTTCCAGTCGTGCCGCCGCTGGTATGTTTGCGCCAATGGGAATGGCAGAGAAGCTCGCCGAGGGTGGTTACAAGGTCTCCGGGAACTATGCCTTCGGCAGTGGCTCGGGACATGCACAATTCATCGCCGGAGGCGCCCTGATTATGGATAACGGCGAGATGGTGATGGCAGACAACGGAATCCCCGAACTACTTGGCTACATTGTTCCCGCAGATACGGTGACGCTGAAGGGGAATTGGGACGTGATGGGTTTGTCCGGGACGGGTAGCTATGACTTTGAGATTCATGAGCAAACGATTGATGAAGGTGCCTGCTTCTCCATTTTCAATTGCAAAACACTAGCAGGCGGCGGCTTTTACGCGATGGGCACCACCGTGGTCGGCACAGTGAACTCGGTAGCCTGGGCTCTGGGCGTTGCCTGTCGTGCGATGGATGAAGTGGCTGCAATTGCCCGAGCAGGGCGCGCCCG
>JBLFXU010000263.1:0-4978 GCA_047609575.1 Bacteroidia bacterium
GAGGTAGAGATCAAGCACATCCTGGTAGATGCTGCGGCAACAATGCTGTGCCTGAATCCCTGTCAGTTTGATGTCATGGTGATGGAAAATATGTTCGGCGATATCTTGTCGGATCAAGGTGGCGGCATTCTTGGTTCGCTAGGTTTGATGCCCTCAGCCTGTAAAGGCCCCGACAAGAGTTACTATGAGCCCTCGCACGGCAGCGCGCCCGATATAGCCGGACAGAACATTGCTAATCCCTATTCAATGATCGGCTCGGTTGCCATGATGCTCGAAGACAGCTTCGGTATGGAGCAGGAATCAAAGAATGTCTGGGCCGCAATGCAAAGCGTGTTCGGTGACGGCTTCTCTACACCTGATCTGTCAAAGCCGGGTGCTGGTGTGAAGATGATCAACACCGATGAGTTCGGTGATAGGGTAGTGGCCGCGTTGGCCGCTATGCCAAAAGCCTAGCCGGAACAAATCCACTGTTCCGGTAACAGTGCGCCGGCGGGCAGGTTGTCCTGCCCCGGTGTATTGTAGTCTTGGCAATATTGCCAACTAGTTAACTAACAATCTCCCTGGCTATCGGCCCAGGGTTTGCAGCTTGGTCAGTACGCCTTCTTCTGGCGATTCCCGCTCATGCAGCTGCAGATTGATAATCCGTAGCGTTGCCAGTATGGCGGCAAAAACCTGGTTGAAGTGTACTCCGCGTGTTTTGTACTCCTTGCCGTTACAGTCCCAGGTGATAATACATTCGGTCAACGCATCGGTATGCCCGCCCTTGGGAATGCGCACCTCGTAGTCCAGTAGCGCAGGTAACTGATAGTTTTCACCGGCCATAACTTCGTTGATGGCCTTGATAAAGGCGTCAAAGCCGCCGTTGCCGGAGCCTGAAGCCTGATGGACTTCGCCGCGCACATCCACCGCGATGGCAACGGTGGAATCCAGGTCCATACTGCTGGTCACGGAACAGTTCAACAGCTTGATGTGGTGGTAGTTCTTACTTTGAAGCACATCGGCAATGATAAACGGCAGATCATCGCCGGTGATCAACTCCTTGGAATCGCCCAGCTTCACAATTCTCGCCAGTACTTTGCGCTGGTTTTCCTCTGACAGATTTAGGCCCAGCGCCTCGAGGTTTTTAGCCAGTGAGGCTTTGCCGCTCATCTTGCCCAACGCGTAATTGCGTTTGCGGGCAAAGCGCTCAGGGCTTAGGCGTGTTTCGTATAAACCACCTTTCTGGTCGCCATCTGCATGAATACCAGCTGTTTGGGTGAATACATCCGCGCCAACAATGGGTGCATTGGCAGGCACGCGTTTGCCTGAGAACGTTTCAACCATGGTGCTCAATTGCATGAGATAGCTTTCATCGATTGAAAGCTCCATATCCAGCTTGTCCCGCAGCACTACAGCAATCTCTGCCAGAGAAGCGTTTCCGGCTCGTTCGCCAAGGCAGTTCATTGTGCAGTGCACCGCGGTGGCGCCGGCTTGCGCTGCGGCCATAACATTGGCGGTTCCCAAGCCATAATCGTTGTGCGGGTGGAAGTCGAACATCTGCTGCGGGTAGCGCGTACACATGTCGCCGAAGCATTCGGTCACTTCTGACGGTGACATAACGCCCAGTGTGTCGGGCAGCATGAAGTGTTCGATGCCGCAGTCCTGCAGCGCATCCATCATGCTATAGACATAATCGCGACTGTCGAGATAGCCATTGGACCAGTCTTCCAGGTAGGCGTTAACTCGCAGGCCTTTCTCTTTGGCGTAGGCGACTGTCTGTAGAATATCCGCAAGGTGCTGCTCCAGGTTTTTACCCAGCTGTTCGCGGCAGTGTTTTTCGCTGCCCTTGGTCAGCAGGTTGATGACCTGACCTTCGGTTTGCAAAATCCAATCAACACTCTTGGTGTGATCGACAAAACCCAGCACTTCAATCCGATCCGCCATGCCCTGTTCTGCAGCCCAGCGATTAATATTGGTAACGGCTTCGGCCTCGCCCTGGGATACCTTGGCCGATGCCACCTCAATCCGATCCACTTTCAGCTTGGTGAGCAGTGCCTTGGCCAGGTTTACCTTTTCGGCCGGGGCATAGGAGACCCCCTGGGTCTGTTCGCCGTCCCGCAGGGTGGTGTCCATCAACTGGATGTGTCGTTTCGCTGTCGTCATGGTTTTAATATCGCATTTTCAGCCAGCGGGGTTGAAATCAGGGCTGAAATTAAGGCTCAAATAAGGTGACCAAGGATTATCGCTTGATCGGGGGTCGTTGTGCAATTCGGCTAAGGTGGCGATAGTGGCTCAAAATTAAATCAAGAGCCATCACTGAGGAGTACGAGAGCTGGCCTGTCACCGGGGGCGTCTGGCGACAGGAGGGCCTGCCCCGCTTTACAGCGTGCCCCTCTTTTCGGATATCGGGTGCGTCGCCAGCCGAGCCTGTACTTGGATGTACGCTTTTTGGCGCGGCAGGCGTCCCTGATCCCCGGTGAGAGGCTAGCTCTCGTGCTCCGTGCTCTCGTGCTCCCAAATATTTTCAAACCCAGCCACTATTCAGGCAGAGGAACGCCTGCTCGGATCGGCCGTTATCGCCTGTTCCAGCGTGCTGCGAATGTCTAGCGGGTCCCGCAGACGCTTCACCTGGTCAAAGAGGGTGTAGGCCTGGGGGTAGTAGCTGCGCAGATAGACCAGCCATTGCTTTAACGGATTGCCGGCATGGTGCTGATCGTAAACGGCGAGATTCAGTTCAAAGAAGCGCATCAACAGCGGCAGAATCTCTTGCCAGCACAGTGACTCCAGCTCCGGGCCCGCTGTATCTGCCGCGATAAGCCGGGGCAAATCGGGCCGACACAGCGCGCCACGGCCAAGCATCAGGTCATCGCAGTGTGTCACTTGCCTGGCGCGCCTGGCGTCTGCCACGCTCCAAATTTCGCCGTTGGCGATGATGGGCAGGCTCACTGCCTCCCGTGCCCGGGCGATGTGCTCCCAATAAGCCGGTGGGCGATAGCCGTGGCGCTTGGTGCGAGCGTGAATGGTGAGCTCGGTGGCGTTCGCAGCCTCTACGCCGTGCACAATATCCATAAATCGCGCGTCATCGGCAAAGCCCAGTCGAATTTTGGCGGTAACAGGAATGGTATCGGGTACCGCTTTGCGCACCGCAGCAATAATACTGTGCACGCGATCCGGTTCGCGCAGCAAAATGGCACCACCATCGGAGCGGTTGACGGTTTTTGCCGGGCAGCCAAAGTTTAGGTCGATGCCTGGAGCACCCAGCTCTGCAGCGCGAGCCGCGTTTTCAGCGAGAACACCGGGTTGCCCGCCCAATAATTGCAGATAGACCGGAACACCATGGGCAGTGAGGCCACCGGTATGCAGTTCAGGGCACAGGCGGTAAAAAACGCGCGGTGGCAGCAGACGTTCTGAAACACGCAGGAATTCTGTGACGCAGCGATCGATACCACCCAGACCAGTGAGTAGTTCGCGCATGGCGCTGTCTACCACGCCCTCCATGGGTGCCAGGACAAGACGCATCTATTGGGCCCAGCCTCCGCTGAAGGGAATTGCCTGACCGACAAAAAAGTCGCTCTCCTGCGAGGCCAGAAATAGAGCGAACAGGGCATCTTCACGGCCCGTTGCCAATCGACCCGCAGGCACTTGCTTCAGAATCCGATCAAACAGTTCTGTGCCCACCATTTCTGGTGGATAGTAAACCGGATTCTCGACAAAGTTCTGGGCGATCAAATTGATCTGCACGTTATGTGGTGCAGCTTCCAGCCCTACGGCGCGTACATAGCCGACCTGTGCAGTACGGGCAGCCGCGTAAGCAGCGATTTTGGTGCGTGCTTTAACCCCGGTAGCGCTGCCATAAACGACCACTTTGCCTGAGCCGCGCTGGTACATTTGCGGCAGAACTGCGCGACACAGTCGGTGCAGCGGGTACACCATGACATTAAACATGTTTTCGAAGGTATTATCGTCGATCTCTTCGGCGGTTGGGCCCACGTTGGCGGGCGCCGCCAGGTTGGCGACGACGATGTCGATGTGCCCGGCGCGTTCCACCAGTGCCTCTACAGCGCCGGGTGCGGTGAGATCGCTATTATCTGCCACAATGTGAGCCCCGTGCTCAGTAAAGACTTCGATGGTGGCGGGCCCCATATAATCGTCGGCCTGGGTTAGCAATACACGTTTGCCTTTGAGTCGTTGCTCCGCCATATCCGGCTCCAGAGTGCATTGAGGGTAGATAAAGGACCACACGGTAGCCGAATGCGTGTCGTAAATACAGCCGTTCCCCGTTCGCCCGCACTGCATTATGATAGCGCCGTTCCCAGCCCGCCAATGCGTGCGCGAGCAGAACCCCAACAGTGACAAAACGGAGAACAGCCTTGCAGGAATTTGCCATCACCATTACGCCCCGAATGTATGAAACTGACGCTATGGGCCACATCAACAATGCAACGATTGCGGCCTGGTTCGAGGTGGTGCGAGTGCGTTTTTTGGAAAGCCTGGCAGGTGCGGAGCCCGGTTTGAACAAAAACTGGATTCTTGCCTCGGTGCATATCGATTTTGTCGGCGAAACATTTTACGGCGCCGATGTGACGGCAAAGATTGTGTCAGCCAAGGTGGGCAATACGTCGCTCACGCTGGAAACTGCAATGGCCCAGGGGGATAGGCAGACTGTTACGGGTAGGGCAGTGCTGGTGGCAATGGACTACACGACCAAGACCCCGCAGCGAATTTCTGATGCTATTCGCGAGGATATCGCCTCGCGCTAGCGTTTATCTCATTTGAGCCGCGCTAACGTTCGCCCCATTTGAACAGGCGAAAAAAACCGTAGGACGGATCGTCCTGTCCGATCTTGCCGAAATGGGAGCCTTCCAGCAGGGGGTGCTCCAGGCAAACAGTGGAGGGGCTATTCACGGTTGCCCAATCGGCAACCACGGCTTTTTCACTGAATTTCCAGACACCCTGACGTTTCTCATACCGATCGAAATAGCGACCGCCAATGAGCAGG
>JBLFXU010000264.1:0-4972 GCA_047609575.1 Bacteroidia bacterium
ATATACTCGGTTTCTGCCATCTCGATAAGGCGTCCGCCTACATCGTTATTGGAGCGCATGATGGCGTGCTTAATTTTGCTAAGCGGAATGTTGTAGCGCACCAGTGCGTTGGGGTCGACCTCTACCTGGTACTGTTTGACGAAGCCGCCTACAGAGGCGACCTCGGCTACACCAGGTACCGATTGCAATGGATAGCGCAGATACCAGTCCTGGAGGGAGCGCAGGTCAGACAGATCGTGTTGCCCGGTGCGGTCAACCAGGGCGTACTCGTAAATCCAACCTACACCCGTAGCGTCCGGACCCAACGTGGGAGTAACCCCCTGAGGCAGCCGACCGCTGACATAGTTCAGCGATTCCAGTACCCGAGAGCGCGCCCAGTACATGTCCGTGTTGTCCTCAAAAATTATGTAGACAAAAGACAAGCCGAAAAAGGAGTAACCTCGCACCACCTTTGTTTTTGGTACAGCAAGCATCGAGGTGGTCAATGGATAAGTCACCTGGTCTTCTACGACCTGTGGCGATTGTCCGGGGTATTCGGTTAATACGATAACCTGCACATCGGACAGATCCGGTATCGCATCCAATGGCGTGTTCACATAGGAATAGTAACCAACCACCGTTACTATCAGGGTTGCCAATAGGACCATCAGTCGATCCTTTAGCGCGGCATCAATAATCCACCTAATCATGTTGCATGCCCTCGTCTGCGCTATGTGCCTTGGCCTGCGGCAGCTCAGGGTTTAACATTTTGGCCGTTGCCTCGCGCAGTTTGGACTCCGAGTCCACCAGGAACTGGGCCGACACCACAACCCGCTCTCCGGCGCTTACCCCTGACACAATCGAGACTTCCCCGCTTGACTCGATGCCCAGGATTACCTTGCGTGGCTCGAGACCCCCTGAAGATGTCACTACAAAAATCTGATCATAATCGCCGGAACGCACCACAGCCTCGGCCGGAACCACAATTTGTGCAGGCTGCTCGGCTGCCTTGATCAAAACATCCGCCAGCATCTGCGGCCGTAGTTCGCGATCTGGGTTTTTGAATATCAGGCGCACCTTGGTGGTACGGGTTTTTGCCTCGGCATAGGGGTAGATGTACGCCACCGCGCCGCGAAAGATGCGACCGGGAACGCTTGCCAGCGTCATCTCTACGCTGTCTCCTTCGCGTACCCAGGGCAACTCGTAATCGTAGATGTCGGCATAGACCCAGACCGTGCTCAGATCGGCAATGAGGTAGAGTTCGGTACTTGGCTGCACGAACTGGCCCTGCCTTGCACCAATGTTCAATACAGTGCCGCCGGCTGGTGCATGGATGTGCAGGCCCTCTTTGATGACCCGAGATTGTTCAAGTTCCACAATCTGGTGTTCGGGTACATCAAGTAGCGACAACCTGTACCGGGAACTGTCCGCCAATGCGTGGGCACCACTGCGAATATCAGTGAATGGGCTATCCTTGAGCGCTTCTAAGTTCTCCAGCGACAGTAAATATTCCTGCTGCGTGGCCACCAGTTTCGGCGAGTAAATAGTCAGGAGGATATCGTCGTTCTCAACAGGCTGCCCAGTTTTACCAATGTGCATATCCCTGATCCAGCCTTCTACCTTCGGGTGCAAACGTACAAGTTTTTCTTCGTCGTAATCGACGCGGCCTACGGCACGAATAGTGCGGCTCATTGCCTTGCGCTTGGCTGTGGCAGTGCGTAATCCGATGTTGGCCTGAATCGTAGGATCTATGACTACCGTTCCGGGGTTGGCACCCTGGGTTTCGTCAGCATACACAGGGATATAGTCCATACCCATTGAGCCTTTGGCTGGTACCGGTGATGTGACCTCCGGGTTCATTGGGTTTCTATAGAACAGAGGCTTGGCCATTTCCTGTTCTACGCTCATCACTTCGTTGCTGCGCTCGGCAAACAGCGCATAGCCAGCCAGCAACCCAGACGACACACCCAGAACGCCCAACAATACTGTGCCCTTATTCATAGATGTTCTCCTCGCCCACAGCGGCTTTGAGCCTTGCTATCGACTGATTCACTTCGGTAAACGATTTCCAGTACTGCAGTTCGTAGTTAAATAATGTGACTTGCGAGCGCACCAGGTTGAGAAAATCCACCTGGTTCACCTGATATCCGGCCATCATTGATTCCACCGTGTGACGTGCTTGCGGGATGATGCCGGCATCGAAGAGCATCACCTGATCACTGGCTCGCTGGTAATCGACCAGGGCCGTTGCGATAGAAGACATGACCAGGTTGTGCTGATCCGTCAGTGCGTATTGGGATTTCGCCAGTTCCCGGGAGCGTTGCTGCACGGCGCGATCCTGCTTGGATCCTGTGAATAGGGGCAGGTTCAGACTGAGTTTGACCGACAGAAAATCCTGCCGTGACTGTCCCTGCTCATTTTCATTGCGGTCGCCATAGGTAACGCCAACTTTGAAGTCCGGGTAATAGTCTTTTTTGGCTAACTCAAGGCGCGATTGCGAGGCCTTGATAACAGACCTGCTCTGATCCAGTAGCGGGCGGCTCTGTGTAGCCCGTTGAAACAACAAGGCCTCTGAGCCACTGGGTGACTTTGGCAGCGAAGTCATATTGGGCAGGGTCACGGGAACGTTTGGCGATCTGCCCAACAACAGGTTCAAGCGAATCCTACGCTGGTCTCTCATAGCCTGTATGCGGATTCGGTGATCCAGCACTTTGGACAGCTCGAGTTGCGCCAGCAGCACGTCCTGTTGCAGCCCTTTGCCCACCTGATACTTGGTTTGAGCGACTTCGACAAACTGACGCAAAAGAGACTGATTGCGCTCTATGGTTTCCAGTGAGCGATCGAGAAAGTATAGCTCCCACCAGGCTTCCGCAACGTTCATATCGAGTGTCAGGCGCATTTCGTCGACCGAATGAAACGCGGCCTGCGCTTCAAATTCGGCGATGTCTTCGCGTAGCCCCAGCTTGCCGGGGTAGGGGAACAGCTGGCTTATCCCGAGTTGCAGCTGGGTCATGTTTTCCTGGTTTCGGTCGTATTCATCCCAGGGGAAGTTCATGGCACCCAGGGTTAGTACAGGGTCTGGGAGCGCGGATTTTTGCGGCGCAATTTCATTCAACGCCTCATACCGCGCCCGCATTTCAGCCAGCCCAGGGTTTTGCGCTACCGCACTTGCGCGCGCCTCATTTACAAGTAGCACGTCCGCTGACGTTGTCTTGCAAACTGCGAGCAGTACGAGGGCAAGGAGCAGGCTTGATAGCTTCTCCCATCCAGCATTCAGACGTAGATGGACATTGCCGGGGGGCATGACCATGCTACCGACCACTATATTTTTCTCAACATTCATCCTGGTTCCCTCGTTCCGCAAACTTGTCTGTATCGGGTGCAAATACCGCGCGCGACAGCGCGAAGGGCAATGAGCGATAGAGACATAACCACTAACAGGAATTGCTCGTGGCAAGACGGGGTTTAGCCGTCAGGTGCTAGCAGAGTCGGGGGGGACGGAAAAGTCCGTAGAGGGGATGCTGTACCGAGGTATAGCCTGCATCATGCGGGTAGTGAATATGGATATCAATGTTGCCCAGCATAGCGTTGCAGGATATGGCGCTCGCGAGCATAGAGCAGCCAAGCAGGCAGCATGTTCCTTCCATGGTATCGCAGCAGCTCTGTGCTGGCTGCAGCGCAACTGATGACGCGTCATCACCATGACAGGGGGGCAGGGAAGTCTGTTGGGAATCACCGGAGTCGTTTGCTCGCAGCTCAATAGGCATCTCGGCACCGGACATTGCTGTGGGTATAGAGGCAAGCGTGGCTGCTGACTGAATCAGTATCAGTAGAGCCAGCATTGTGTGTATCCACCGCATTCGCATTTCCGGTTTCCTCGTTGAGATTACAGCACGAGCCTAACATCGCAGCGCGGTCACTGCATTGATGCTGGTCACAAACAAAATTATGCACCTTCCACCAAGGGGAAGGTCAAGCACAATTATGTCATTCGGAATTGAGAGCAACCTCTTAAATCGGTCATTGCGGTCTCAGTAGCTATGTCTCGTGCCAACGTGTCCTCGCGAGAACATCTCCCTGATGTTCCCCATATTTAGTACAAGTCATGCGACAGGCTCAGCGCTCTCTCTGCCACAGACTCATTTACCAGCTTGAGCCCTCGCTCAATTCGGTCGCGATATAGCCATTCAATCAACCAGGCCAGGGGGCCTTGCATCACTTCATGGTGGATCAATCGTGTTTGACCATTGTCGGTCTGACTGAGCCACCGGCAGCGCTTGCCCCGCGCCAATGATCCGTACCAATCGGCAGACTGCCAACACAATTCTTCTTGCGGTTTTATCGACACGATATAGTTCTGCACATGGCGAATCTCATCGTCCAGATGCGCTTCCACCCACACTACTTCTCCCACCGCCATGCGGCCTTTAACATTCGGTGAGTAGCGGTTCCACTGTGGGTAACTATCAAGATCCACAAGAACATTCCAGACGGTTGCAGTGTCCGCCGCAATGGTAATCTGGTGACTGACTTGCCAATCCGAATTAAGAAAAAACTGGCTCGAGAACAGGACAAACACGAAGCCAGCGATCGATCTTTTTTTTAGAAGATACTTCATGATTGCAGGAGCCCCGGACTAATTCACGATGGTCACGATATTACTTCAAACCATACTCGATGCAGCGGTCAGAATCCTTGGGAACGAAAAGATAAGGTTTTGACCTCAATGCCACTTGCTTAGCTATCAGAGCGGCGCCAAACTGAGCATAGCTTGTCGGGACAGGGTCTGCTCCTGTTTATGGGTACGCCGTAAACCCATCTATGTAGTCTCGCTTCGCAGATGGCCGTCCAGGCCTTCCATAGGGCCATTCGGCTCTGATCCCATGTTTCTCTCTTTTTCTCTCTCCATTTTTTCTACCTCACCTTGATAGATATTTTGCCGCGGGTTCTACCCGTTTTGTTGTATGTCATAGCCTTTTCCATATCTGCCAGC
>JBLFXU010000265.1:0-4947 GCA_047609575.1 Bacteroidia bacterium
CGTGAACAATACATGCTGTACAGGGCCAAGTTCGTTTGCCACAAGGGCGATCTGTCGTATATTCATGCCTGTTTCTTATCAGCTTTTTACAGTGGCGACTTACACACTCTACCGCAGGTCGATCGACTCAGACCAATAACAAGGAAATAGCTTTATGTTCTACGGGTGGCGCGTTGTCTCCGGAACCTTCATCAGCCAGCTCTTTATCGTCGGTTTTTTTACGTATGCTGCAAGCCTGCTGACCCCGGCCCTGCAACTGGAGTTCGACGCCAGTCTTGAACAGGTCATGTACGGCATGACTATCGGTACGCTGACCGGGCTGTTTCTCTCACCGCTAGCAGGTGCACTGGTAGATCGGGTACCGGTGCGCTTGTTGATGTGTGCAGGTAGCCTTTTCTTTGCGGGCGGTCTAGCGCTTATGGCGCGAGCGGAAACCCTGGGCATGTACGTATGGGCGTTTGGCCTAACCCTGGCGATTTCAAATGGCCTGGGCGCCATGATCCCCTGTGCGGCTGTTGTGTCGCGCTGGTTTACCGTCAGCCGAGGACGAGCACTGGGCGTAGCGGCTATTGGTACCTCTGCCGGAGGCGCCATAGTGCCGGCGCTGATGGAATACTGGCTCGAAAATCAGGGCTGGCGCGGCGCTCTGAACCTATTGTCGCTTGCCACATTGCTGGTAATGCTGCCGGCTGTATTCTTGCTCATTCGGGGCCGACCGGAGGATGTGGGGCTCTCACCGGAGGCAGTACCTGGCGAACTGGCCATACCAGAGTCTACAAACGTGGACGCAAAACAGATCCTCAACACTGCGAACTTCTGGTACATGGCGCTCAGCATGGGCATTGTGCTTGCGGCTTACAGCGCGGTGCTGGCGAACCTGACGCCCTACGCCATCTCCGCGGGACTGGATGGTGGTGCGGGAGCGAGGCTCATTATGATTGTGGCTATGTGCGGTTTCGTCGGAAAGCTCTTGTTTGGTTCTGCCGCGGACAAACTTAATCTGAAACATGCGCTCTGGATGGCCCAGGCTCTGGCAATAGTGGCCGTTGCCCTGTTTGCACAAGCCACCACGTTTATGCACATGGGGCTGGCAGCCGCCTGTATGGGACTTGCCGCTGGAGGTTTGTTACCGGTGTGGGGGGCGATGGTTGCGAGGCTGTTCGGACTATCCAGCTACGGACTTGCGATGGGTCTGATGGCGCCCGTGGTGACGCTGTGCATTCTGCCAACGTTTGTCATTGTGGGTAGATTGGTCGACACCTATGGCAGCTTCACCTACCCGATGTACATGTTTAGTGTCACCACGGCAATGGCCATGATAATCCTGCTGCCTCTGCGCCTGGAGGCAAGGGCAGCAGGTTAAGCGATCAGCTTAGCCAGCGGCAGTCATGCCACCCAGACGCTCATTAAGAACCTCATGTGCGTCACGCATGATGTTGCTGACCAGTTCTTCGCAACTGGGGATGTCCTTAATCAGACCGCCACACATACCAACAGAAACCATGCCGGCTTCAATATCACCTGTGCTCCAGGCTTTTTCCTGATTTTTGCCTGAAACCATTTCATGGACTTCGCCAAACTCGCCGCCGGCCGCTTCAATTTCCGCAACCTTGTTGGCAATCTCATTCTTGTAAACGCGAGCGGTGTTTCGGTAGGTGCGGAAGATTAGTTTGGTCTGCGTCTCGTCCATCTCTACAATTTTCTGTTTGATACCTTCATGAATAGGCGCTTCCTTGGTGACCATAAAGCGCGTACCCATGTTGATACCCTCAGCACCCAGAGCAAGTGCGGCAATTAGGCCGCGACCATCGGCAATACCGCCGGAGGCAACAATAGGAATAGTCAGCTTGTTGGCCGCTGCGGGAATTAGAATGAGTCCTGGAATATCATCCTCACCCGGGTGCCCTGCACATTCGAAGCCATCTATGCTTACCGCGGCCACACCCAGGCGCTCGGCCTTCAAGGCATGTCGCACAGCCACGCATTTGTGAATAACTTTCACGTCGTGTGCGTTAAACGCTTCCATAAACGGCTCGGGGCTGCGACCGGCAGTTTCTACAATCTTCACGCCGCAGCCAATAATGGCATCAACATACTCATCGTAATTTACCGGTGTGGCCACCACGCCCACTGTGAGGTTGACGCCAAAGGGCTTGTCAGTGAGTGACTTACAGCGCTCGATGTCCTTCACCAGGTCCTCGGCTGTGGGGCTGGTGAGGGCCGTCATAATTCCCAGGGCACCGGCGTTGGACGCGGCGGCTGCCAGCTCGGGTGTACCGACGCGCATCATACCGCCACAGATAATCGGGTGTTCTATGCCCAGTAGTTCAGTGAGCCTGGTTTTCATGGTTGTGATTCCTTATTTGCTAACGGTAAGTCGTGCACGGCTCTGGAGCCAGTCACGCTCTGCGACGGTGGATTAGTGCATGGGATTACTAGGGTTACAGGTCTGCAATTGCATGAAGTGGCACAGGTTATGCCATTTTTCTTTCAATTTCCAGTATTTCAGGGCTGCTCAAAACATGTCGATTCGCCTGCGAATCCGGCGGCAAACTCTGATTTTTCAGTGACCGCGTTACCAGACAGGCAATGCAAGCTTGCGTTCGGGCCTCTCTGCGCGCGTGCACCTGCAACGCATCAATGGTCCTTCGCCTGTGCACCGACTCCAGACATTAACGTCACAATCTACAGCGTCAGCCCTGTCTATGCCTAGCTGAAACCCCTGCCCTGCTCAGCACGCTCCAACAACAGCGGCGCGGGGTCAAAAAAGTCATTGCCCGTTCGTGCACTGAAATGACGCAGCTTGCGCACCACTTCGTCCAGCCCCATGGCGCTAGCGTAGTGCATTGGGCCACCGCGATACACCGGCCAACCATAGCCATACACGTAGACGACATCAATATCACTGGGGCGGGAGGCGATGCCTTCTGCAAGGATTTTCGCGCCCTCATTGACCATGGGTAGCAGGCAGCGATCGAGTATCTCTTCATCACTGATGTCTCGTCGCGCAATACCGGCCTGAGCTGCGAATTCCTCGAATAGCTCAACGGCTACCGGCGCAGGCGTTGCCTTTCTGTTCTCGTCGTAGTCGTAGTATCCGGAACCTGATTTTTGCCCCAGGCGCCCCTGTTCGCACAGTCTTTCGCGAACGGTTGAGCCGGTTGAGGTTTCCTTGCTCCAGCCAATATCCAAACCCGCTAAATCACTCATTTGAAACGGCCCCATAGGGAAGCCAAAATCGAACAGCACTTTATCAATCTGAGCGGGAGTGGCGCCTTCCATCGCGAGCTGCTGTGCCTGCTGCTGGCGCGCAAACAATATGCGGTTGCCGACAAAACCGTGACACACGCCCACCAACACGGCGACCTTCTGGATACGTTTGGCCAGTGACATGCAGGTTTTGATAACGTCTGCGCCAGTGTCGTCACCCCGCACCACTTCCAACAGTTTCATTACATTGGCCGGCGAAAAGAAGTGCAGACCAATGACGGACTCGGGGCGCGTCGTGGCCATGGCAATTTCGTTGAGGTTCAATGCCGATGTATTGGAAGCCAGTATGGCGCCCTCCCGAGCAATGCTATCGAGTTCGCGGAAAATTTGCTTCTTAACAGCCATATTCTCGAACACAGCCTCGATGACTAAATCGCATGGGGCCAGATCCTGCAGATCCAGGGAACCCGTAATGAGTCCCATGCGTACCTCCACATCATCGTTGGAGATACGTCCCTTGCGGGCGGTGTTCTCGTAATTTCGACGGATCACACCCAGGCCTCGATCCAAAGCTGCCTGTTTGGTCTCAACCAGGGTCACGGGAATACCCACGTTGACCATATTCATAGCAATGCCACCGCCCATGGTGCCGGCGCCAATGACACCGACCGTAGTGATAGGCCGTTCCTGCGTGTCGGCGGGTAACCCGGGCACTTTTCCAGCCATACGCTCTGCGAAAAAGAAGTATTGCTGCGCGGTAGATTGTGGCCCTTTCATCAACTCGGCAAACAACCGCGCCTCAGTCGCCAGGCCTTCTTCAAACGGTTGGTTGACCGCGGCTTCTATGCAGCGGATGTTGTATTCGGGCGCAATAAAACCGCGCGTCTTGCGTGCTATCGATTGCCGCAGCACATTGAAAAAGCCCGAGTCATTTCTCGCTGACAACAATTTCTCTTCCTGATCGCGCACTCTGGGAAAAGCGCTGCTCTTGGCCATCTCTGCTGCGAAAAGTAAAGCCTCCGCGCGCAAGTCACCGTCGACAATACGGTCGATGAGTCCGTGCTCCAGTGCTTGTGCTGCACCGATAGGATTGCCCGAAATCACCATTTCTGCGGCCATCTGGGGACCGACAAGCCTTGGCAGTCGCTGCGTACCGCCGGCTCCCGGCAGTAAGCCCAGGTTAACCTCAGGTAGACCAAATCGTGCACCTCGTACCGCGACCCTGTAATGACAGCACAGTGCTGTTTCAAGGCCTCCACCCAAGGCAGTGCCATGGATCGCTGCCACGATAGGCTTGCTTGCAGATTCCATTAGCGCCAGCACCGGATGAAAAAAGGGCTCGCTAGGCGCGCTGGAAAATTCTTTAATATCGGCACCCGCAATAAAGGTACGACCGGCACAATGCAGAACCATGGCTTTGACCGCGTCATCGCCCAGTGCCTTTTCAACGCCTTCCTTAATGCCTTGCCTCACGCCCTGGCTGAGCGCATTGACCGGAGGGTTGTCCAGCGTAAGCACTGCGATACCGTCTGCAACCGTGTAATCAACCATATCCGTCAGGGCTGTCATCTTGTGCGCTCTCCTCTACTTTTTTGTAGTCACCAAAATGGGGAATGAACTATAGCACCGGCGCGGCGCAAGTCGTGCGCTGCGCAATACAAAACTCATCAAGGTGCTCACGAGATGCCGCTACAGCCCTTTCCAACAAAGATGAGTTCTGTCAATAATGCGCACTCA